>JAUQYT010000067.1 GCA_030587605.1 Candidatus Njordarchaeum guaymasense | reverse complement strand
GTTATCCAGGTGAAACAGCACCGTGTGGCCTTGATTCATGAAGTCTTCCGCCTCTTTCCTGAAGAATGGCCAGACAATTTCCTCAAACTGCTTCGGAGACAGGAAGCTTATCGAGGCTCTTCCCGTGCCAAGCAGGATGACTTTGCCGTTGGTGAATTTTGTAAGGTCTATCGCCGCCTTGGTTAACTGGGGCGTCAATGTTTCGCTTGCAGCGATTATCTTGTCAGGGTGTCTCACCATATCGACGAGATAGTTCCGAAAGCTTCTCAAAAATGAGATAACATCGCATGGTGGCTCAATTAGGCTACCGGGGAAACTTGTGGGGAGACATCTCTCCTTGAACCATTTCTCCGAGTCTGCAGCAACTTTGAACCCTTCACTCAAACACTTGGTATACAATTTGTTCAAGTGTGGTGGAAGCTTCTTGGAATAGTGCCATATACCTTTCTCAGTGAGTATCTTATAGCCTTCAACCTTCTCCATTATGGGCACTTCAACCATTTGTGGTAGCGAGTTTTCAGGAAGATCTACGCCCGGTAGCTTCCAGTCGAAGAACATCGAGGAATGTGAATTCGGAATTGGGGCTAAATACTGTGCACCTGTGGTTGAGTAATCACTCCATACATCGAAGCCCCCTCCATAGGCTTCAAAAACCCTTTTTCCAGCCTGCCAGGCTATCTTGGGTTCAAACATTAGCTCCCTCAGGCTGATGCCGGCAACCTTTGCGGTTTGAAATCCCACGTCGATGAAACAGGGAACCCTATCAGGTTCCTCAAGATTGATGGCCTTCCAGATCCTCTCTTCAGAAGACATCAACCCTTCAGTCATACGTCCATGCGCCTACTTGTAAGGGTTATACTTCTTTACAGAGTCCTTCATAGTCTTTACGTTCTCAAACTTTGCATCGTAAGGAACGGTACACGCCTGTGCCAGAATGTAGCCGCCACCCTCTCCGCAGGTTTCGATAAGCTTGCGGCAGTACTCGTCGACCTGACTTGTTGTCCCTAATGTGAGAAGAGTTGGCGGGACATTCCCCATAATGCAGCTGTGGTCGCCCAGCACCTTCTTCGCTTTGAATATGTCCGTCTTGTCGAAGTGGAATATTGCCTTCTTTCTCGGCAATTCCCTGAAATATTCAAGCACATGATCATACACGTTGTCTAGATGGAATAAGACTAAGAGATCCTTTTTCATCAGCTCCTCTGCAGCTTGTCTGATAAACGGCCAGCACACGGTTTCAAACTGCTTCGGAGAAAGAAAGCTTGTTGACGCTCGAGACGTACCCAGCAAGACAACCTTGCACTTCGTAAATCCCTTTAGATCGATCGCGGTCTTCAAGAGCTGTGGCTGGATGGCTTCGCTCGCCGCGATAATCTCATCTGGGTTCCTCACCATATCAACCAAGTAGTTCTTGAAGCTCCTAAGAAATGAGATCAAGTCACAGGGTGCCTCAAATAGGCTCCCAAGGAAATTTGTCGGCAGAAGTCTATCCTTGAACCATTTCTCAGATTCGGCTACCACCTTGGAGCCTTCACTCATGCACTTCATGTATACTTCATTAAGCTTCGGGGACAACTTCTTGGTGTAGTGTGACAGCCCTTTCTCAATGAATGTCTTGTAGTCCTCAACTTTCTCGATAATCGGCACTTCAACCATCTGAGGTAGAGAATCATCAGGCAGATCTATGCCAGGGAGTTTCCAGTTGAACCACCACACGCAGTGCGAATTGGGGATCGGAGCCACATATATTAATCCTGTAGAGGAATAGCTGTCCCACATGTCGAACCCGCCACGGTAATTCTCCCAGACTCTCTTGCCAGCTGCGTTCGCCTTGATCGGATCGAACATGAGCTCCTTCACTGATATTCTTGCCAGCTTGGCGGCTTGGAACCCCACGTCAATAACACACGGGACTCTATCTGGTTCCTCAAGATTCACCGCTTTCCAAATCCTTTCCTCGGAACTCATCGAATCTTTACTCAGTCCCACTCATCCTCCATTAGAATGACAATAGTCTGAACCTCTCACAGTGAGTCTACTCGGCTATCACATCGAGACTTCCTAGAACTGACTTGTATCTTACTTATTTCTGCGGTTTACCCTGTTTCTGTTTCTGCATAAGAGACTCTGTGAGTTTCACTGCATTCATCGCATCCGTTGCGTAGCCGTCTGCGCCTGCGTATTTGACTACCTTTTCGTCGACGGGTCCTCCGCCAACCAGTATTTTGACCTTGTCACGTAGTCCGGCTTTCTTCACCGCATTGACAGTCTCCTTCATTGGGTCGAAGGATGTGGTTAACAGGGCAGACAGCGCTAGTATCTCCGCGTTGCTATCTTTAAGTGCTTGGACGAATTTCTCCGGTGGAACATCTACGCCCAGGTCTATGACCTCAAATCCTGTACAGCGCAACAAGGTTTCCACGATGTTCTTGCCTATGTCGTGGATGTCACCTTTGACCGTTCCGAAGACTATCTTGCCAAGGGATTTGGTCTTGGAACCCGCTGCCTTGATCTTCGGTTCAATAAGTTTCATAGCGTCGTTGAATATTTCAGCTGATGTCATTAGGTGGGTCAGAAAGTACTCCATCTTCTCAAATCTCTCTCCGACAATACCATGCCCTTTCTGCAGGCTTCAAGTAGAGCAAGTGGGTCTTCACCCGCAACAAGTTGTTCTCTGAGGAGATTTAGCAGCTTGTCCTCATCCAGGTCAGCTAATGCATCTGCAATCTTACCCGAAGCGGAGGATGGCGTCATAGTCTCACTTCCATCACAAGCCCTCAGTTTCTGTCTGCGGATGTAATAAAGTTTCCCATTTCATTCAAGTTGTTTCATAAGTGGAAACATTATGACATCTTTCATTGAAGGACAATCTGTCAATGCCATCACGACTCTGTCGACTCCTACTCCCAGTCCACCTGTAGGCGGGAGCCCATACATGAGGGCTGCTACGAAGTCTTCGTCCATCGGGTGGGCCTCCTCGTCACCCTTCTTTCTCTCCTCAACTTGTTCTAGGAATCTTTGCTTCTGGTCGAACGGATCGTTGAGCTCAGAATAAGCGTTCGCGAATTCCGTTCCGATCATGAAGGCTTCAAAACGCTCAACCCAACCCGCCTTGCTCCTATGCTTCCTTGTAAGTGGGGAAACGTCAATGGCATAGTCCATTATGAAGGTCGGTTGAACGAGCTTCGGCTGAACAGATTCCTCAAACACAGCGTTTATTACGTTAGGCCTGTTTAGCCTGTGCTTGACTTCAAGCTCGTGTTTTTCAACCAGCTTCCGCAGTTCTCGCTCGCCTTCAGGAACTTCTATCCCCGCAACCTTCTGGACTGCTTCCTCCATCGTCATTCTCGGCCAAGGCGGCGTAAAATCCAACTCTTTGCCTTGGTAGCTTATTTTGGTTTTGCCGAGTACTTCATCGCAGACGTATGCTGTCATTTGCTCTGTTAGTTCCATCATTCCGTTGTAGTCTGTGTATGCCTGGTAGCATTCCATCATTGTGAATTCAGGATTGTGCATTACATCTATGTCTTCGTTTCTGAAGTTCTTGCAGATCGTATAAACCTTCTCCATTCCCCCAATAATGAACCGTTTCAAGTATAGCTCAGGGGAAATGCTAAGGTACATGTCCTGGTCAAGCGCGTTGCAGTGCGTTATGAAGGGCTTGGCAGCTGCACCGCCGTAGACGGGCTGAAGTAATGGTGTCTCAACCTCTATGAACCCCTTTGAGTCAAGGTACTCCCGCATCGCCGTAATTATCTTGCCGCGTGTAATGAGTCTCTGCCTTGTTTCCGGGTAAAGTTTTAAGTCCAAGTATCGCTGCCTGTACCTCTTCTCAATGGTCATCTCATCCCTGGGACCAGGTAGCGGCATTAGGCACTTAGCCAGCAGAGTATACCCGTGAACCAAGACAGACAGTTCGCCCTTATGCGTTTTCATAACATGTCCCTTGACACCGATAAAGTCTCCAATGTCGAAGAGCTGAGCTGCCTCATACCCATCTTCGCCGAGCTCGTTTACCCTGAAATTCGCCTGTATCTTCCCCGTCAGGTCTCTGATATCCATGAAGGTGAGTTTCCCGTGAACCCTGATCGCATTAACCATGCCAGCTATGGAAACAACTCGATCACTCTCAACCCCGTTCTCCAAGTCGTTGAACGAATCGATAATACAGTTGATGTCAGTTGAGACAGGGTATGAGTAGGGTATCTTCATTTCCTTCTTCATCATCTGATCGTATTTCTTCTTCCTTTCGTCGCTGATGTCCGGCATCCGCTCCAACGTTGATTCCTCCAAGTTTCACTCAAATCGGGCCGAGGGCCAAGCGAATTAAGTGATGATTTCTGATCACATGAAACTCAAATGCTTATCAAAGCACGCAGAACGTTACCTTCCATCACTTCTTCCTCTTTTTTAAACGTTTCGACGAAATCCACGAGAACACGGCGTAAGGTATTATCAGGCCCACGGCGTCAAAAACTCAATCTCCCTCTTTTTTCAGCCCGCAAACGGAGGTATCCACTTAGAGACCCTGGCAACTCATCTGGCTTTTCTGTTGCGGATATATTCTTCCTCCTTGTCATTGCTCCTCTCATTGTCTATTCCGTGATAG
>JAUQYT010000060.1 GCA_030587605.1 Candidatus Njordarchaeum guaymasense | reverse complement strand
AATGACTGTGGCGGACTATGGACTTTTATGCGTCTCCCGCTCCGCTGTTCATCCTCCGCTATCTGCTCTACAATTTTCCGTTTTGAGTCAAATTCTTCTCTTGACCTGGCACTTAGAATGACATCCAGGTACAGCTCTGGTATTCCTTTTGGCCTCTCGGTCAGGTCGTAGCGATCCAAACTTGTGCCAGTCCAACTGTTCACGTAAATGTCATCGGCAACTTCACTCTTGGTAAGCCTTAGGAGGATCTCAACCATGTCGTCTACTTCGTCAATCCCATAGTACACTGCGTCCCGTATCGTTGGTTTGGGCCAGAGTTCTATAGTACACTTCGTTATGATGCCTGTCGCTCCAAACCAACCGAGAAAGAGCCCTGTGAAGTCGGGCAGACAGTACTTTGAGAACCATGACTTGTTGTTAACAGCACAGACCCCTGTCCTAAGTGCCTCGCCCGTTGGCAACACGACTTCGAGTCCATTGATCATATCCGAGTTCGTGCCATACTTTAAACAAACATGTCCAGCACCGTAAACCATCGCGTTGGCAACAACAGACACTATGGGCGGCGCGTGCGGTACTGAAAACTGCAAGTCTGGAAAATTGTTTTCCAGGAAGGTTTTGAGTTGCCCGGTTGTGACCCCACACTCAACTACAGCATACATAGAGTTCGGATTTACCTCCACGATCTTATTCATTCTTTTCAAATCGAGGAGGATTCCACCACTACTTGGTATGGCTAAACCCGCTAAGGTCAGGCCACCTGCCCTCGGCGTGATCGGGATCTTCTCGCGGTTTGCCAGCCTGACGACCTCTTGGATCTCCTCGACAGTCTTGGGAAGGACTACGTACTCCGGGGCATGCGGATTTTCGGTGCTTGGGTCACTTGAGTAGTAGTAGAGCTCCTCAGGGCTATCCGAGACGTTGTCTTTTCCAATGATTTTCTGGAGCATCCCAAGGATTTCGCCATGTTTGCTTTTTGGCATCTTGCGAACTCACTCTTTGGGCTCAATTATAATTTCGCAGACGGAATCCCCTTTTGCTAGGTTCTTGGCTATTACTGCGCGGAACGGTATCCCCATCCCCTCTAGTTCGCCCTCCATAAATGCGGGTATGAGTTCACCGCAGAACTCTGGTGCTTCCCTCAAACCCCTCGCTATGGGGCATACTTTCTCTATTTTCACAGCTCTCCCAGCTGACAATTCGGTCCATTCTCCTTGAATGTCGACCGCTTCATCTCCCATATCAACTATTTTAGCCATTGCAGTGGCGTCCTGCTCCTCTATTCTAAGCGCTCGTTGAGTAAGGGGTCCGACCTTCCGTCCTGATTCCTTGAATCTTTTCTTCAATCCTTCAAGGGCTTCTTCTCCGTAGGTGTCAAGTGTGTATCTTAGGACTAATGATGCCCACCTGCACCAGTTCATCACGGCCATATTCAACATGTTGACTTTTTGCTGAAGTTCCTTCTCTTTCTGAGACATAACTCAATCCTCCGATTTCGAATATTAAGAAACTGAAACTTAAGTGTTGTCATGCCTTCAGGCGAGCAGTGGGAGCATAAAAGGAGAAGTTACGGAGCATCTGGATTTTCATGTGGAAGCCACTCCGCGATGCTAATGATATGCTCTCCAGTGTTGCAGGCACCTAGCGGCCAAGGAACTTGAGGACGATCTTGTTGAATTCGTCGGGTTTTTCAAGCATATTGACGTGTCCAGCGTCAGGGATCACTTCAAGCTTCGATCCCTTGATATTCTTGTGAAGGAACTCCGCCCACTCCTTGCGAATCAATAAGTCGTCCGCCCCTTGAATTATCAGCGTTGGAACCTTGATCTTGACCAGCTCGTCGGTAAAATCTGGTTCACCCACAGCCTCATAGTCCTCAGCTGCAACCTTGGGGTTGGTCTGCAAGTCCTCCTCCACATGGCGCTTAACTACAGCCGGGTTGACTCTTGTTGTCTTGTTAGAGAACGACATGGGTGTAAGCTGCTTTACTGCATACTCAAATTGGTTCCGGTAGAGATCTAAAGCTACTTGCGGAACGGGAATCTTCGCTGCGCTATCCACAATGATCAGTTTTTCGAAGAGTTCAGTGTGCTTCAAGATAAGTTGTTGTACAATGAGTCCACCCATGGAGATCCCGCCTATTGTGGCCTTTTGAATTTTGATTTCCTTCATGAAGCTCGCGACATGCTCGGCATATCGCTCTATAGTGCCCCTTGCATTGAGTGGCTCCGACTTTCCATGTCCAGGCAAATCAATCGCGATAACCCGAAGCTTCTTTGAAAGCCCAGCAATCTGGTTAACCCATATACGACTGTCACTACATGCACCATGCACAAGTAGCAATGGTTTACCCTTCCCTTCATCCTCGTGGAAAGTTTTCAGACCGTTGACGCTGATGAACGGCATAATAGACCCACGCTCCATAACTTCATCAAAAGAATCAATCTGTGGACATTACTTTTAATCTTAACCATGTTCCAAAGCCGGTAGTGCGCGAATCGATAAGCCAGATGGAAAATGCGCCACGATCATAGACGATCTTGGCGAGAACACGGGCTTGGAAATCATGGATCGAAACGAGCTGAAAATCTCCTAGATCACCTTCCGATGAAATCTAGAATTATTTTGTTGAATTTCTTTGGTTGCTCGAGCATAGGCATATGACCTGCTTCAGGAATCATCTCAAGCGTCGATCCTTTTATGTTCTCATGGAGGAACCGTGAAGAAGAAGCGATCATATCATCGGCACCAGCCACTATCAATGTCGGGACATTAATCTCCGTGAGTCTCCCGCTTAAGTCTATTCCACTCAGAGCGTCAAAATCATCAGCTAAGATACTCAGATCGAAATCCGCGCCCACCTGAAAGTACTCCATTATCGAAGCTAGCTTTCCTTCAGCGAGTGTCTTCGGAGACAAAAGTCTATTCAACAACTCGAGGCCAGCCTCCTCAGGATTATCGCGAATGCAACCTGGGAGATTGCCTTGGTCTTGAAACTTTGCACTGCTATCAATCATGATGAGTTTCTCAACTAACTCTGGATGCTCCAAAGCCAGTAGCTGAACCACCACTCCGCCCATAGAGTGACCTGCAATAACAGCTTTTCCAAGGTTAATCTGCTTCATGAAACCGACCACATGTTCAACGTACCGCTCTGTTGTCGGCTTCTCCTTCATGCGCTCAGACTTGCCATGTCCAGGCAGATCGATCGCAATGACTCTAAACTTCCGCGATAGTTCAGAGAGCTGGTTAGCCCAGTAGCTGCTCATACCCCCTGCTCCGTGAATCAGGATCAGTGTCCTTCCTTTCCCTTTGGATTCATAGAAAGTTTTCAAACCATTAACACTAAGGAAGGGCATATTGGTGTCAACTCTCCAAGGTACGAGCCTGAGTATTGCATAGTTGATCTGCCTTTTATCTCTCACTATGGCAGGCGGTGAACCACTTTCTCATAATCCTTAATAGTTAGTGGCATTGTAATCTCTATCAGTCTTGGGAAGAACGTATGATTGATCATCTGAAATGGCTTCTTGGTTGAGTCTCTTTAATCATCGTGAGCCACATTTGAAGTGGAGAGCTTATCCTTGACAAAGAGAGGACAAAATGAAAGCAGGGACTTTGGACTTAACGTCCTAGAAGATCGGATTATCGAGGTTTCAAACCAATTTGAGACCTTCCAATTTGATTTGGCCACCGGCAAATACAGTGTGCTCCTAAGGGACGGAAAAGGTTCATCGATTCGGAACGCTTTCTCATGCGTAGTCTTGACTGAGGGTGAAAGGGTACAAACAAGTGATAAGTGGGTTCAGAGAAGCTGGGAACAGATCGTCGGTAGCGATAAAGAGAACCCAAAGATTGGCTTGGAAGTGACCTGCAAAGGTGTCGATAATAAGAGACTTGGAAACTCCACAATTGTATTCTCAGTAGAATTGTTCGCAAGGACACCGATCATTCTGCTCCGACTTCAATTCACGAATGACACGGGTAAACCTGTACGAGTCAAGGAACTCCAACCCCTGGTCATTGAGGGTGGTGTCGGCGGTTCGTTTAGTCTCGGTTCAAGCATCAAGAACTGGCGGTTCCTGAAGAACGGCTACCAGACTTCTTCTCCATGCTACTCCCTGTCCCTCACGGAATTTGACAAAACGTGTTCAGTTGAGTTCTTCAGAACTAACTACAACCCGCGATCAAAGCTCAATCCTGCTAAAGGCGAGTTTGACAGCGAATGGATGACGGCTTTCAGAGACAACGGGACTGGAAACTGCGCCGTAATAGGTTTCGCGACTATGAAGGCCAGCATGTGCCAGATAGACTTCAAGGTCGACAAAAAGGAGGAAACAATAGAGGGTCTATGGGCCAGATCTGTCTTGGACGACATCACTTGCAGCATCGGTGAAACCGTGAGATCTGAGAAGCTCCTGATAGACATGTCAGGCCAAGTATCTGATGAGCTTGACCGTTACGCAGATGAAGTAGCCTCAGAGATGAACGCCGTAACATGGAAACAGGTTCCGACAGGATGGTGCTCATGGTACGAGTTCTTCGAAAAAATATCTGAGCCACTCATATTGAATGTGATCGAGTACTACAAGAAGAACCGCGATAAGTACCCAATCGAATACATACAAGTTGATGACGGATACTTCATTCACAGAGGAGATTGGACAACTCCGAACGAACGGTTCCCTCACGGAATGAAATTCATTGCAGACAAAATCAGGCAAGCAGGATTCAAGCCAGGCTTATGGCTGTCGCCATTCCAAGTCAGCGGAGGATCCAATGTCTTTCAAGAGCACCCCGACTGGACTATAAGGGACCAGAAAGGAAAGCCGATAGCCGAGGGATTCGATGCCTCTATGAAGCACAGCTATTATGGGCTCGACTGCACGAATCCGGCAGTGATTGAGTGGCTCAAGTATCTCTTCAAGACTGTGACTAAGGACTGGGGTTACGACTACGTCAAGATAGACTTTCTTTATGCCGCTGAAGCCGAGGGCATGAGGTATGAAAAGAACGTCACGAGAGCCCAAGCTATGAGAAGAGGTCTTGAAGCAATCAGGGAAGCAGTTGGAGACAACGTTATGATACTAGGGTGCCTGGCGCCAATGGGTCAAGTGATTGGAATCGTCAATTCGTATCGGGTCTCACCAGATACTGCCACGCGATGGAAGACTCCATGGCCATTCGACTGTGGTCCAGCCCTACAAGACACAATGAGGAATACGATTCTCCGCTACTTCATGCACAACAAGTTCTGGTTCAATGACCCTGACTGCGTGATTGCAAGGAGAGGCAAGGATAGGTCAGAGTTTCCCAAAGCCGCCGAGATCGAATACTTGGCTCAAGGAGGAACAATAAGCGAAGACGAAGTGAAGTTCGAATTCACAGTCCTTGGCATACTCGGCGGCGTATTGATCTACTCCGATGACCCAATTCACATACCGTCTGAGAGAGAAAGGTACCTACCGCTAATCCTTCCGCCCTATCAAGGAAAGGCCAGAATAATAGACCTACTTGAAGATGCCTTACCAAAGATTCTGAACCTAAAGATCCACAAGGACTACGATAACTGGGATCTTGTAGGATTACTAAACTGGGGCAGCGCTCCCAGCGACATACAACTTGACTTCTCAAGGCTAGGCCTCAAGAAAGGGCAATACTATCACGTCTTCAGCTTCTGGGACGAAAAATACCTGGGGAAAATAAGGGACAAGCTTACAGTAAGCAAGATACCTGCTCATTCCGCAAGCCTCCTTTCAATCAGAGAGGCTCTCAAGAGACCACAGCTCATCTCGTCAACAATACACATCACACAGGGAGGATCAGAAATAAAGAACGCCACATGGAAAGATAAGGAAAGAATATTAGAAATCGGGCTTACCCATCCTGGCAGAAGGAGCGGAAAGCTTTTCATCCATGTACCCCAACCGTTCAAATTCAGCTCCATGACCCCCAAGAACGCTGAAGCGAAAGCCAACAAGAAAAGCGCAATAGACTCACTTCTGGTAGTCGAAGTAAGCTTTAAGCAGTCAGCTAACATCTCAATCAAATTCGAGT
>JAUQYT010000131.1 GCA_030587605.1 Candidatus Njordarchaeum guaymasense | reverse complement strand
GCGCGCGCAAGTCTCCAATCACCCGACGTCACTAGACAGAGCAGCATATAACTCACTCGCTCATTGATTCCTTGGAAGATAGAAATATATCTGCGAATACAATTATTATTGGAAGGATCTTGCAGAGGTTGTTAGTCCTGCAGCAAATCGGATCATTTCTTTGGAGGTAGGTGGTTCAACTCATGGCAGAAGATCACAACTATTGTCAGTATTGTGGCGCGAGGCTTAGACCTGGCTCAAACTTTTGTAACCAGTGCGGCGCTTCATTAAGAGAACCAGTGCCCGCACCCGCTCCACCTGCTTATGGTCCTGTTCCACCCCGTCAAGGGGTATATGTCCCCGCTCCGCCTGGTCCTGTTCCACTTGGTCCCGCTCCACCCAGTCCAGTGGTTTCTGGTCCTGTTGTGTCTGGTCCAGCAGCTGCGTCGCTAGGCCGTATGTCGCTTTTTGACCAGCGTCGTCGCTACTACGTGATTGATCGGCGCTGGTGGGGGTGGGGATCAGGTGACATCTACGACGAGAAAGGAACTAAGATCGGTCACATGTATCGCCGTCTTGTTTCCATCCGTCATACAACTGAGTTCCGTGAAGCTGACGACCGCACTGTCTCCGCTACGATCAACCGGAAGATCGCAGCCATCAGAGACACCTTGGATATCAAGGATGGTCAAGAGCGAATGCTGGCACGAGTCAAGCAGAAAATTCTCGCGATTATAAATCCCGTCGTGTGGATGGAAGACGCCAATGGCAATAAGATCTTTGAGGCGCAGGGTAACTTCTTGGGCTTCAGCTTCAAGGTCTATGACATGAGTAGAAATCTCGTTGCCCAAATAGACAAGACGGACATGTGGAAGGACATTTTCTTGGGAGGCAGCGCTTTCGACTTCAGCCAGAAGTATGCCGTTGTGATCTACGACGATAAAGTCGATCGGCGACTAATTGTGCCACTTGTGATTGCCATTGACGAAGCAATTCATGAAGACAGAAAAGGCCGAGAGTAGTCCTAAACAGCCGGTGTCTCAACGTGTCAAGGAAAACTTGCTCCTCCTCTCATTTCTCTTGTCCGCTTTTAGACGCCTAGACTTTGTGCGACATGGTAGGCGAAAGTGGTTTTGAAAGCTTTTAAAACCGAGGAACTCGAGCAGAAGCTCGGAGAGCTGCGAGAGGAGAAAGCGAGGCTGACTGAAGCTTTCGTCAGCGGGAAGATTCCTCAAGACGTTTATAAGAAGACGGTGATGCGAATACAGACTGATATCGCCAATGCAGAAAAGGAGATCAGGCGAAGATCTGCCAAGAAGTGAAAGCATCCGATTAGGTTTCAGTTGCTCATTTCTTGATGGCGCCTTTTTCTCATCAAGGACTTAACAAGTGCCGAAATACGCCTCGAGGATCAATATGAAGCGTGTTCTTGTAGAAGCCTGTGACGCGGTTGATCATTTTGATACTCATTTCTCTCATTCGAGCTGTATAGCTATTTTGTGGGATTGGGTTCGAATAGGATCTGAGGTTTTCAAACCTTTCCTCGAAGAACTCTCTTAACAATGAAATAGCGACCTCACCTGGAATAGCGCTCGCTTTCTTGCCCTTCTCTAAAGACGCAGAAACGTAGGCGCTCCTTGTCTTGATCCCATAATCACCACACGTTTGATACACTTTCTTCACCTCTTCCTCGGCGACATCTTCCTCAGTTGGAGGCTTTGAGCCGCTGAACATGTATTCTTCAGCGCTTGTCATGTGGCGCTGCTCATGCCAACAATCGATCTTCAGATTTACCTCGTCAATGTTCTGATAGTATCCGCTTGTGAACGCTACGAATCTAAAGTACTTGTTCTCGTTCCATGCGAGGATAACACCCGAAAAGAGGCTTGATGCAGGACTAGCCTCAGGAACATTGTAAGAAGGGATGGTTAAATGATCAAGTTCGAGTAGAGCAGTCTTCTCCACATCCCACCCTGCCCTCATCCACCTGCCAATGTAACTCGGTTCCAGATTCCTAACGAAGGACGTGTTTAATGGATAGATTAGGTACTTCGGTCCAACATTTACCAGAACATGGTTTCTGCGCGTTACCATTCTTCTGTCCAATCAAGTCACCAACGAAACTCTGCAAAAGGAGTAGAAAAAGAAATGGAAAAAGGTAATGAAGCTTTTGAAGAGAACACTGAATCTTTTGTGCCAGCCTCTCTTAGGTCTATGAAGATACTGGATCCAATCCTACCTGGGAGCTACTAGCTCGACTTCTTCCCCCACTTCTTCCTCTTCTTTCTTCACTGGTTTTAGCTCCGCTACTTTGCGTTCATACGACTTTGGATCATACATTGTCGCCGACACGTAGTCGAGTACGGAAGTAACGTTTGGATCGATTCTTACATCTAGCACGGCCGGTTTCTTTGAGTCAAAGGCTCTCTGCAAGGCTGGGCGGATCTGCTTGGGGTCGGTGACTAGTTCACCATAGCAGTCGAAGGCTTCGGCATACTTGTCGTAGCGCGTCTTGTCACTTAGTCTTGATCCGACGCCAAAGTATTTCTTGCCGTACGCAATTTGCTGGATTCTTGCAACCATACCCCAGAGCCTGTCGTTTGCAACGACTACGACGAATGGGATGTCTTGCCGCCTTGCTGATTCGATTTCCTTTCCGTTGAAGAGGAATGATCCGTCGCCTGTGAGCACCAGCACTTTCTTGTCTGGATTTGCAATCTTGGCAGCGAGACCCATCGGGACCCCTCCTCCGAGGTGCTGTATAAACAGACCTCCTGAGAAGTATAGGTGCTTCGGGTAGTATGCCCTGAGGTACGTAAGTCCCCATACTGTAGTATCTCCTCCATCAAGTATAATTATGGAATCCCTTGGCATGTAGTCCCGGATCTCTTTGCATAGTCTCTGGGGTTTGATGGGGATGCTGTCTACAGAGCCTTCTTTTGCTATTTGTTGCTCAAACTTCTGTTTTTCGGATCTCATTTTGTTGACCCAGTCCGACTCGGCCCGTGGCTGACGCAGAGTCTCTCTAGCTAACTGGATGAACTGCTTTAGACAAGTTTTCACGTCAGCAACAATTCCCACATCGATGGGGCGGTTTCTTCCAATCTCCTCAGCGCAGATGTCAACTTGTATCATCTTGACGTCTGGGGCGAAAACGGGTGGTTGCCCGAACCCATATAGGTCTGTGAACCTTATGCCGAGGGCAAGAACAACGTCGGCCGAAGGCAGCAAAGCCGCTCCTGGTCCAGCTAATACGGATGCTGGTCCCATCGCAAGTGGGTGGTCGTAGGGTATGGAGCCTATTCCCCAACCCCAGTCACCGGTGGGTATCTTGGTGAGGTCGACGAATTCCACGACTTCCTTTGACGCGCCTGATAGTCCTGCGCCTGTTCCAGCTATGATTAGAGGTCTTTTGGCATTCGTCAGTAGTTTCAGTGCTTCTTTTATGGCGTCTGGGTCTCCTCCTGGTCGTGCAAATGTCCTATTCTTCTCTCTTGGGTTCAGTGCCTGTTGGATGCACTCTAAATCCTCGTCACAGGTCTTTACGAGAACATCGACTGGCAGGCTTAGAAGAACTGGACCAGGACGCCCACCCGCAGCATGCCGAAATGCGAGATTGATGTACTCTGGTATCCTCGGAGTCTCCCAACAGACATCTGCCCACTTCGTGAAGTGCTCATATAATTTCACGGCATCGAACTCGTTGGCCGGTAGCTTGTGTGTGTACGACATTGGAGTCTGTGATGTGAGTGCAACAACGGGGATACAGGATGCGTATGCCACTGTTATTGAGGGCACGAGGTCGGTGAAACCAGGTCCTGATTGTGTGAGACAGACACCGACTTCGCCAGTAGCTATGGACCAAGCTTGGGCTGCATGTCCTGTTGCCTGTTCATGTCTGAAGTCGACGAGTCTTATTCCGGCATCAACGGCATATCTGTAGATGATGTCGTCGTCTCCACACAGCGTGAATATCACGCTGACATTCTCATTTTTCAGAGCTTTCACAACTAGCTGAGCGCCATTTACAGTTCCCATTCTTGGAAAACACTCTCCTCTCCTTCCTTCTTACCACGAGAACAGTTTTACTCTATGGTTTTCTCTTCCTTTTATAACTACGCCAAGGAGAAGATGAAAACGGGAAAGAAGAAATGGCAAGAAGTTTGGTTGCACAGAATCAAAGAACAGTTTCATCTGTCTGAAGCATTCTCACAGTGGTATTCTCCAGTCGAGTGTCGGTGTCCTGTACCCGATTTTGAATACGATGCCGCCTCTACGCTTATGTTCCGTGCTTTTGACCATTCTGTCAACCTTGACAACTGTCTCGACAGGGATCTTGAGTTGATCCGCAATCTC
>JAUQYT010000008.1 GCA_030587605.1 Candidatus Njordarchaeum guaymasense | reverse complement strand
GACTTGGAAGAGCTGTGAAAAAGCCCGCAACTAGTTTGGGTTTGGGATTAATAATTTAAGGAAAAATGTTCTCTAGACATATTGACGACAAAAATACCAGCAAAGAAATTGAAGAGGAAAGCTAAGAAGGGAATGACTCCAAGCTCCTACGCTAGATGCTATTCTATTTCCCAACTAAACAGGTGGACATTATTAGAAAGATAAAGTTAAAGAGAAGAGTCAAGCGTAGGTAGTTTAGTCTTTCTTTCTTGTTTGTTTATGCTAGGTATTCGTATTCAATGAAGGAAGTTGCTTCAATAGAAAAGGGAAAGTCTGACGTCACTTACCTCACTCACTCGCTTCTCTCATACAGCAAGTAATGATTCCAGAATTCTAAGCACCTGCGGCTGCTGCGGCTGATGCAGCGGCAGCGGCTTTAGCAGACGATGGCATTTTCTTGTCACTTTCTCTCTCAAATAGCAAGTAGTGATTGACTACCTTTGCAACGCCCGCTTGTGAACAAGCATATGTGTGGAGATGCCAACCCTTATTTTGCCATTCCCCAATAGTTTTGCCAATATTCCTGTGATGATCGACTTCTACGCATTCATATTCCTTCAACCAGCTCACCTCCTCAGCGTACCATCTTAGCTGACAAACATCCTCAGTCGATCGATAGTCAGGGGAGATTAACTTTTGAACGAATTCTCGAAGTAGGCGCTACATGCAGGTGCGGCGACGAACGAGGCTTATCGCCTCAGCCTTTTGCCTTTCCAATTCAAGTAATTGAAGCCTAGCTCTTGTCTGTTCGTCATAACGTACGTAAGGTTCAGCCAATTCCTTAGGATACACCTGTGAGTCCGATTCTTCAAGAGTTTCGCTATTAGTCGACCTGAAAGCTTTTGCGAATGAGGTTGCTGCCCAACTAAAGAAAGCCCTCCTCAGAATTCGGATTTTTCTTAACTCGATTTTCTTCATTCTAACCACCTCCTTGATTTGTTACACTTTGGAAGTGTAACACTATTACCATGAACACCGGGGTTTATAAGCGTTGCGTTTTTGTTACACCGTTATTGTGTAACAAACCTTATATGCAAGTTATGGTCTTATGTTTGGTTAGGTGAGACGCACGAAGAACTCATTACAGCAGGCAGAAATCCTGAACAAGGAACTTGGTCTAAGCCCATATGAGTCACGAACCTTTCTTTCCCTTCTAACGCTCGGTCCAATGTCTCCCAGCGAAATAGCTCAGCGAGCCGACATACCACGGCCAAGAATCTACGATGTGCTCCGAAGCCTAGTGCAGAAAGGCCTACTCATGGAACAGTCTGGAAAACCTGCCATCTACGCTCCTGTTGATCCCTCTGAGGCGTTAAGAAATCTTTTGACAGAATTAGAGCACGAGACTTCACGGCAACTCGAAGAGAGAAGAGAAATCGTTCGAACCCTTTCAACACAGCTTTCGCAAATGTATAAGGAGACCAAGCATCTTAAGCTGGAAGAGAGCAAAGTATGGTTCACAGAGAGAGACACCACGTTCATTTCCATGTACATCGAAGCCATAAGAAACTGTGACAAAGAGGTCCTGATCGCCTCAACTTCGCCAACTCCTCCCGAAAAAGAGATACTCGAAGCAGTGAGGCATGCCCTCAAGAAAGGCAAGTCCGTAAGAGTTGTGAGGCAAATAACCGAGGGTTGGACCCTCAAAGATCTAGAGGACTATGAACGGTACATCAAGGCAGGCAGTCAGGTCAGATATTTGGACATCAAGGAGATTCCGCTTCGATTCATGATATTTGACGACAGGGACGTAATTCTCGTTTTTCCATCAGAAAAAGGATCGACGGCTCTGGAGGCTCTGTGGCTTAGAATCCCCCCATTGGCAAGAATATTGCACCAACAGTTCGAGGAACTATGGAAGAAAGGGACGCCTATCTTGCCCGTGTTGAATGAAATCAAACAGAAGAAGAGAGCAAGTGAAGAACCGAAGAAGAGACAGAGAGAAGCATGAAGAAACTCCACATTATTGGCATCGTTACCGTGCTTGCTGCGTCAGTGTTAGGTGCCTTCCTGTGGATTAGCTACTCTGACATGATGTTTGAACTGAGGCATGATACGGATAGGTGGGCTGTGATTGAGGACAGAGAAGGAAGCCGAATGGCAGTGGAACCCATGAACGACGAGATCTGGGACAAAATAACCCAGCTTTACCAAAACCAGAGCACAAGATTTCTCGGCGGAATAGTAGAAAGATATGAAAACAAATGGAGTTTCCGATTCAAACCAGAGAATGTTACAGTCGCTGAATTCACTGCTGAAGGCTTGCAGGCAAACATTCGATATATAAGTGAACACCTTGAATACTGGCTAGGTGGCTGGGCCTATGTGGCAGCCAGAGTTACTGAGACACATTCTCCTGAAACGCGCGCGAACCCTTAAGGGAGGATTTAACTTCGGTTGATAACTGTGATTCAGTATGGAGGTGCCGAACATGACCAATAGGAATTTGTGGGCTCGCCCATGGATAGCGGTTGCCATATCTTTAGGCGTTGTCATGATACTCGCGGGTCTAATAGCATTAGCATGGAATCCCACCTTTATAATCTTCGCGAGGTCGCTTCAAGTCACAGCGTTTGAATCCGATGGGGACGGTGAATACGCCGCCGATATCTTGGATGGCAATGTTAGAATTGCAGATATTGTTGCCTGTTTTCCAAGCTTGGTGTATGGCGACTTGACGCGCGTTCCAATGCGTGTTTCAATATGGCACGAATCAGACATGCTGCTTCATTCTCTAAAACTTACTTTCTCTTCAGATGATTTCCTCCAAATCGCCCTTGAAGTTCCCGACGGATACCCGTGGCCAAGCCTAGAGTTCCACAGAATGGAGAGTGACATGAATGGGGTGGAGTTCTGTGTAGCCGACTTAGGCATTCAGGGAACAGGTACGGTCACCTTGGAGTTCCTAGTTGAGATGCCTCCAAGCCAGCAGACAATGAATTTCGACTTCTATGCTCAGATAACCATGCGGAAGAATGCACCCCTAGTATTTTCACAGCAAATTGCAGAAGCGCAAACCGACATCGAATCTGCACGTGCATGATCTGGGGATTGACCACTCGTGTGCACTAAATCTTCAAGTGGACCCGGAAATCAGTGGTGGCGATGCTGTAGTGGACTGGGGGGGATTTGAACCCCCGACCTCCTGAGTGCAAGTCAGGCGTTCATACCA
>JAUQYT010000369.1 GCA_030587605.1 Candidatus Njordarchaeum guaymasense | reverse complement strand
GTCGGCACGGCAACAGCCTTTGCCATGGAATGCTATGAACGCGGGATAATAAGTAAGACGGACACAGATGGGATCGAGTTAACGTGGGGCAATGCCGACTCGGTCATAAGGATGATAGAAAAAATAGCTGAGAGAATCGGTTTCGGAGCAGTCTTGGCTGAAGGTTCAAAAAGAGCGGCAAAGGCCATTGGAAAGGGAGCCGAGGAGCTAACCACAGACGTCAAGGGTCTTGAAGCCTCTATGCATGACCCGAGAGCTGAGGTTGGATTGGCATTACAGTATGCGGTAGTAAACAGAGGAGCTTGTCATCTACACTCAAGGGTCGAGGACCTTTGCCTATACTGGGCAGTAAGCTACCCCGAAGTAACGGATTACAAGAAGGGTACTTCGCACTTTTCCTACGAAGGAAAGCCCAAACTAGTTGCATTAGGGCAAGACATCGCCGAGATAGCAAATAGCATAGGGATATGTCATCATCCTGCAACCACTCCAAGTGAAAGATGGCCGAAGCCGGTTCTAACAACTCTAGCAGAGCACTATACACTGCTAACTGGACATGAGACGAGAGTACCAGATCTAATGAAGGCGGGGGAGCGCATAACCAATCTTGAAAGATGTTTCAACGTTCTGTGTGGTATCCGCAGAAAAGATGACAGGCTTCCAAAGAGGTTAATGGAGCCAAAGAAAGAAGGACCAGCAGCTGGCAAGGTTTCAGACGTTGAGAGAATGCTTGACGAATACTACAGATTCCGAGGCTGGAAACCTAACGGCATACCAACACGTGAGAAGTTGTTGGAACTAGGGTTAGATGATGCAGCCAAGCGAGTCGCTAACCTCACGTAAATAAAGGTGGTAATACAACAGATCAATGATGTCACAGAGGGGGTGAAGCAATCTTTGCCCGTTAAATTCAATTCAACAATTCAGCCCTCAGTTAACAAATCTCTTTTGGAAGAGCTAGGAAAGTTATACGTGCCAGCGATCTGCGACGCATACGATAATCTGGGCATCAAACCTATGCTGATGGATCAAGGGATCCAAGAGGTCTGGCCAGGAGCGAAAGCTGCGGGTATCGCCGCGACGTTAAAGTTCGCCACACTCGTGCGTGGTGAAACATTTCGAGAGGAAATGGTTGTGGACGTCCTTAAACTCGCTGATAGGATAGTTCCGGGAAACATCATTGTTATTGACTCCTCCAACGTGATGCCAGCGGGGTTACTTGGTCAAGTCACCTCATCAATGTTGATACAGAAAGGTGTCGTTGGAGCAGTTGTTGATGGAGCCGTGAGAGACATAGCTCAAGTTATTGAGCTCAAGTTCCCAATGTGGGCCAGAGGGCGAGTCGCGACGTCCATTAGGGGAAGAATGAAGATAACCGAAATACAGACAGTGGTGAAGTGCGGTGGACAGATCGTTAGACCAAACGACATAGTATTCGGGGACCAGAACGGAGTTGTTGTGATCCCGCCCGAACATGCGGAGAAGATAATCAAGAAAGCTAAGGAACTAGCTAAGGCTGACTCGTGGTGGTTCGAGCAAGTCAAGAAAGGCAGAAAGGACTTTGCGGAACTCGAGAAAGAAGTCCCGCTGCCATGAAGCTCGTGCAACTCGCTTGTCAATTCCGAGAGCATGTTGGTGGTCATTAAATGGTACGGTACGAGGTCCCTTTCGGCGGAAGTAAGATTGGGTTTGACCTACCAAGAGGATGGGAAGTCTTGAAATTTGCGGCCCCGAAACCTGCACCCAAGGTACCTGACGAGGAGAAGGAAATCAAGAGGGCTATCGAACAACCAATCGGATCCAGAAGACTATCCGAGCTGGCTTCACAGGACAAGAAGATAGCGATAATAGTCGACGACGTAAGTAGGCCGACCCCAGTCAGCAAATTAATGCCAAAGTTGCTTGACGAGTTGCTTGATGGGGGAGCCAGTGCCGAGAAGATGTTTGTAATTTTCGGCTGCGCAATTCATAGAAAGCTTGAACCCTTGGATGTGGAGAGACGACTCGGAAGGAACGTGATAACAAGAATACGGGCAGTAAACTCTGACCTGCAGAACCACCTCGTTGAACTGGGCAAAACATCTCTTGGGACGCCCATCGCTGTGAACAAGGAATACTACGAGGCTGACTTGAAGATAGCCGTTGGCACAATTGAGCCACATGTTTTTGCCGGTTTCGGCGGAGGACACAAAGCCGTTCTCCCAGGGATAACCGGGATAAACACGACCATGGCGAATCATAAGCTTGTCATGAAGCCAGGGTCACGCGTAGGCGTACCACCAAGGGAGAATCCTGTCAGAAAGGACATCGAAGAGGCTGGAAAGACCTGCGGATTGGATTTCATAGTGAACACTGTTCTGAACGATAAGAAGGAGATAGTGAAGGTCGTCGCAGGAGATCCAATATTGGCACATAGAGAAGGAGTCAAGATAGCGTCCAAGATCTATGGTGTTGAGGTTCCTGCGCAAGCAGATGTCGTGATCACAAGCGCTTTCCCCTTGGACATAGATATCAGGCAGTCTGGAAAATCAATAATTAACACTATGGAAGCCACTAAGAAAGGTGGAACTATACTATGTATCTCGCCTTGCCCGGAAGGCGCTGGCACAGTAACTTTGCCGAAACCGATGATGAAACCCGATGACTTCATTAAGCTCGTCCGAGGGCTGAAGGATACGGATGTGACAAAGCTCATGGACACCTACAATATCCCCATAGAAGAGTGGTGCAACTCGTACCTGTGGGTCTCAGTCCTAAGAAGAAATAACGTGGTTCTCTCTTCTCCCGGAGTAACAGACCAACAAGCTGCTTGCATGTACATAAGAAACCAGCCTAAGATCAGTGAAGCGGTAACAAAAGTCATGGACATAGTGGGAGAAAAGGCCGATGTATTGATATTCCCCGTAGGAGGGATTACGTTTCCCATTCTTGCGAAGGCGATAAGTAACACGAGTTAGGAAAACGAAACGTGGCCGACATGTGGATCTCGCATTTTTCTCTTTTTGAGGTTGACAGCATCTGCCGACACACAATAATATTTATATCTCTAGATTTCCCCAACTGATACTAGTTACTTCTAGGTAACAATTCTTGACGTGATGCCGATGACCATCAAATTGCTGTTGGTTAAGGACAAAAAGATACTTGCCGAGGTTCCACTATTCGTGGATGCTGAGGAAAACAAAGAGTTCCTGGAAAAAGAGATCGATCAATTTGAGAAAAATGAGTTAAGAGAACTATCTGAGTTATACGACACGTTATCCAACGAGGATAGGCTAAGGATGCTCACAAAAATGCTTACCAGCGACGAGCCTGTCAGGTTCGTGGACTTCATGAACGACCTCGAGCTGAACCAGAAACTCGTTTCAGAGTACTGTAAACGTATGATGAGCAACGGGTTAGTAACGAGCCGTGAGAGAGGCAAATATGAAGTATCTCCTCTCGGTCTAAGTAGTTTCCTCGCCGCAACAGTAGCCCTGAGGCGAATCATGAAAGTCCTTGAGGACGAGATGAAGTAACATAATAGGATCTCAAAAGGTTAATTAGAGTAACATAAGAACAGAAATAGGATTATTCGTATTGGGGGTTGATGAGTGAAAATGTCGTTCGATAACTGGTTTGGCGATGACGACGAAGACTTCTTAAAACAACTGAAGGAGATGCAGAAGAGAGTATCTCATCTCATGAAGCAGCAGTTGAAGGAGATCATCGATGCCCTCAAGGGGGGAGAAATGCACGGACAGATGCACATCAAACCTATTGATGGTCCTGGAATCAAAGGGTATGTGATGTGGGGGCAACTGAGTAATGCTCCGGATTTCCTCGAGAGCAAGCAGAAGAAACTGAAACCACTCGCCACTGAAGGATTGAGGAAGGGGAAGACAAGGGTGCCAATGTTCGCAGAAGCGGGCGATGAAGAGGGGAGACTAGCGGAACTCAGAAAACCTCTTGTTGAGAAATTCAGATCAAAAGATGAATATGTTGTATTAGCCGAGCTGCCTGGCCTCGATGAATGCGATCTAAAGGTAGACGTTAGGGATGGTATTCTGGAAATAAGTGCCGGGGATAAGTTCAGACCGACGAGGATACGTCTCCCACAAAGAGCACAGGCAAAGCGCCTGAAGAGTAGTTACAAGAACGGTATTCTGGAGATAAGAATACCTCGCGGCGGAACGGAATAGCAAGTCAAGGCCGCATCCGTCCTTTTCTACTTTCTTCGACATGTATTTCCTCCACGTCTCACGCTATTTCGCGATCATGGTGGATCTCATGAATGCATCGTTCTAGGTTCGCGCAGTAGGCGGAGGCGCAACAGGAGCGCCTGTACGTCTTTATGACGGTGGAGAATTGCCTCTCAATTTTGTCTTGGATGTCAGAGACCGGAATTGTTCGTTGCCGGTCATCGATAAGCCTTGAACGTTTGACGATCTCAGACACATCGAGATTCTTCCTTTTCATAGTGTCAATGATTCTTTTTGTGACCCTGAAATTTCCCAAGACTATCCCGTTGGCACCGTGGTTGATGGCTTCATCGGTCAGGTTTCCGTATTCCTGCATTGTTACTATCCCTGGGAGGATCGGTCGTAGGAATAGAAACGGTTTCAGCCCCGCTTCAGACAGATTCTTGATCGTGTCTAATCGCTCTGCGGGCGTGGGCGCAAGTGGTTCTAGTACTCGCGCTTTTGATTCGTCTAGTGTGAGCATTGTTATTAGCGGACTCACCCAGTCGCATGATGAACTGATGGTTTTGGTCTCAGCGGTCGTCAGGTGCGATTTTGTGGAGAACTGGATTGGGTTGCCTAGCCTAGCCAGTTCGGCAATGTAGCCTATCGTCAGAGATTTGAGTTCTGGTTGAAATGGCTCTACAATGCTCCCGATGGCGAGATATGTTCCGTTCCTGCCTGGGACAAAGTTTTGATTATAGAGGAGCGATAGCACAAGCTGCTCCGGTGACAGCTCGCACGGTTTCGGTTTCCGGAATTTGAAACCCATGTCAGGAATATAGCAGTAGATACAGGAGTACGCGCAATCGTTTCCCGGGTGAATTGTCAAACCACACTGTATAGGTTTCCGTCGGGAGTGGTGGTTTCTCCTAGCACCCTTAATTCCTTCTTTTCCAACCAATGTCTCATATCTCTTGATCAAGACAAATCTTCGCTTGTCACCAATTGCATTCAAAAGAGTGCACACCTTACATTGAGCTTGTCAAAGTGCCAAATCTATTCACTTGAGCCACAGCTATTTTTAAAATACAGTTCCCACTAACTTAACCTGAGAAAAGAGTTCATGGGTATAAAATCCTTTGCTACTCTCCACGAATTAAAGAGAAGCTTAGGGTATGAAAAAAGGTAGATTTCAATGGGAAAAGGTGCAGACTTCAGGTGGTTGAGAAAACAGGTAAAAGACGAGGAGAGTATGGAAAGGATCAATGAAATTGAAAAGGACCACCACCTCGTTTTCGAGGAAGGAAAGATAATCAAGAACAAGAAATTGTTCGACGTGAATCTAGGGAAGTATAAGATCTGGTTCAGAAAAGGAGGAGCTTGCTCTTCAATCGATATTTATACAGAAATATTCAAGGAAAATGATCATCTACTAATCCCTGAATTCTCCGGCAAAGAGGATAAGATCGTTCTGGACCTCGGAGCAAATGAAGGGTACTACACCCTGAAGATCAAGCAAAACAATCCAGAATGCAAAATAGTATCCGTTGAACCAAATCCTCTGGCATTTGAGGCTCTTGAAAAGAACGTCAAATCGAACAATTTGAAGGACGTAATTCTAGTAAACAAGGCAGTAACCACAAAAACCGGAAAAATGCTTTTAGAGATTGTTCCAGAAATAAGTGCAATCGGAGCTAAGGAAATTAGGGCACAGAAAAGACCTTGGCTTAAAGAAGAGAGGATCAAGAAAATAACCGTTGACGGGACTACGTTGCCTCAATTATGCAAGGAATGTGACATTGACATAATCGATATTCTAAAAATGGATGTCGAAGGCCAAGAAGTGGAAATCTTGGAAAGCAGTAAGGATCTCCTCAAGGACATAAAGAGGATAGTTGTTGAGCACCACGGTGAAAAATCAA
>JAUQYT010000326.1 GCA_030587605.1 Candidatus Njordarchaeum guaymasense | reverse complement strand
TCCACGTTCTCCCCGGTCTTGGCTGAGGTCTCGACGAACTTCGCCCCAATCCTATTTGCGAGTCTCTTACCTGTTCTGGTATCAACGTTTGCCGTTAAGTCAATCTTGTTGCCTATTAGTACTGTCTGAATTTTCTTATGAATGAAACCCCTAACGTCCTGAAGCCAGGCGACGACGTTCTCAAAAGTAGTAGGTCTCGTAACGTCGTAGACTATGAAAACCGCGTTTGCTCCCATGTAATACTTTTCTCTTAGTTTCTTATATCTCTCTTGAGAAGCAACGTCCCATATCATAAGTGTTACACGACGCCCGGCAATATTGTAGTCCTTCGAGGTTATGTTTGCGCCCAACGTTGGAATATAGTCGTCTTTAAAGGACGAAGTTATGTGCTTCGCTACCAAGCTTGTTTTCCCGACCGCAGGGTCCCCTACAAATACTACCTTGAAGACATAGTCTGTTCTCGGCATTCGCAAGGAAACCTCCCCAACAATGGCGACTTAGGTATCATATTCTTTTTCCAGTATATATGTTCTCCGAATCCCTCCCAGCAGAAGGAATTCCCGTAAAATAGCGGGTTTCATGGTTGGGACTCTGGAAAAGCGCATCGAGCTAGAAATAGAATGACGACTGGCACCTTTTTGCCTGTAAAGTCGCAGGGAACTCCCCCGGATTTTCATTTTTCTTTCTTCTCTTGCGACGAGGAAAGAGCAGCTGCCAGCAGGTTTCTGGTGATCTTCTCAAAAAGTCTCTCCACGTTCTCTCCCGTCCTGGCCGAAGTCTCAATGAACTCTGCTCCAATCTTATTTGCGAGCCTCTCGCCTGCTTTCCTATCAACATTTGCCGGTAAATCAATCTTGTTGCCCACTAATATCATCTGAATCTTCTCACGAACAAACCTTTCAAGGTCCTCAAGCCAAAACCTGATGTTCTCAAAAGTAGCGGGTCTTGTAACGTCGTAGACTATGAATGCTGCTCTAGCCCCATTGAAGTACTTGTCCCTAATTTTACTGAACCTCTCTTGAGCAGCGATATCCCATATCGTAAGCGTCACATAACGGCCTTCAATATCGTAATCCTTAGTGGTTATGTTTGTGCCCAATGTAGGAATATAATTCTCCTTGAAAGAGGAGGAAACATGCCTGTCTACAATGGCTGTTTTGCCGACAGCAGGGTCTCCTACGAATATCACCTTGAAGACATAGCCTGCTCTAGGCGTTCTCAAGGGAACTCCCCCGACAATTGGTGCCTGTATAGTTGGTACCTGTATATAAGGCATATACAACATCCCTTTACCGCTATATAGCTTCTCCGAAGCCACCCAGAATTGAAAGGATTTTCACGAATAGACGGTTTCACAGCGTTGATTTCATAAAACTAGCACCACGTCAAGAAGCAAGGAAAATGAAATCAAGCGAAACCGTAGCCATCTGGAAGAAGGCAGAAGAGTTTTTCTTCCGTATCGCTGTTTCCATGCCTAGTTGAAGGTAGGTGATCTAGTTCTAAGGCATGTGGCATATTCCATATGCCTAGATCACGGCTTCTATCTTGTCGAGTACTATTCCCATTTCTAGTTTAGGGATTTCCTGTAAGACCTGATACACCGTCAAAGGCCTACCGGAAATCATGTCCCTGATCTCATCAAAAGCCAGATTTAGGAGAAGCATCCCTTTCACCAAATTGTGCAATTCTCCTATGAAGGCTAGTTTCTTACTCCTCCAAAAGTCAGTTGTCACTGGGGCTTCATCGCGTTTCTGATATTGAATTCCTTTCGTGTCGTACGTCAGCACATCCAATCCTTTCAGCCCCTGATTGAAGAATGGCACTGCGAGGACTCTTCGGTCGAAAAACCCCATGTATGAGAACCTATCACCTTCGTACCCGTCTCTTAGTTGCTTCATGCCACTTTGTGGGCTGATAGATTCGGATTCGATCGCGATGATCTCTTCATTGGAAACATTTTCCTTGTAGTTCTCGATTACTTTACCGAATGCTCTGATTGATGCTAGCTGGGACACGGATGCCCCTCTCCCCATGAATCCCCTAGCTCTCAATTCCTCAAGAATACTGGTCTTAAACGCTATTAGATCCGGCCCTGAACCAACATCTTCTAGCAGCATGTAGCCGTTTGACATGAAGAACTTTGCACAAATTAGATTTGTTATGCTCTCCTTGATGGAGTTACTCCCATTTGACTGGAGTGTGTCGCTCCGAACAACAACAAGGTTTTCTGGATCGTGATTCTTCTTGAATGAGTCTCTGATCGCTTCCTGTTGGCGCAGCAGAATTTGCCTTCTAAGATCTTGCGAGTGGAATGGCGTATCCAAGTACGTGAATGCTACGAATCGTCCTTTCTCAATAAGCCTTTCAGTCAGTCCCTGACTACGCGTGGGCGCTGCATAGGTGAGTGGTCCAACAGTCGCTGATCTCTCATCTGAATGATTGGAAGGGTGACAGAGAAATCGAAGATTGAGGAATGCGTCTCTAGGGAAACTGGTGGCAAGTAGAGGATAATCGTCCAGCCACTCTACTTTGTGATTGCATGACTTGTTGTCGGCTAGCCACTTGAATGCATTGAATATAGCTTGAAAAGCTTTTCTTCTGCCGAGTCTAGCAGACCGGCATGCTCGATTCTTCATGAGCATCACAATCGGAATCTCGATACCAGTTGGCGGCGAGTGCTACGTTCTGGAATTCGGCAGAGCCTCTCTGCCCCAGCCTAAAAGGAAGTTCTACGAAACCGTATTTAAGGTTCCATCCTCTAGTGGGCATCACAAGTAAGGCAGACGCGCGTCTACATTGTCTCCCCTTTTATTTCGAACAGTATGATGACCCCTATTAGCGCAAGTGCTATGCCCACAACTTGAAGAGTTTCGAGGCTCTCGCCCAACAAGAGCGTGGAGAAGAGGGCTGCTGATAGTGGCTCGATCGCTGAAAGTATACTTCCTTTGGAGGCTTTGACGTACTTCAACGCGTGAGAAAACATTAAGTAACCTAGAAGTGATAGAACCCAGGCTATCGTGAGGATCAGTAGCCAGAGTTCGAGAGGAAAGCCCATTATTCCTGTAACGGAAGCGAGAATGGCCGGGGAGAGAACTAACGCACCTATTCCATCGCCGTAAAGCGTCACTGTCCAGCCCGCATACCGACTTCTAAATCGCTTGGTCATCAAGAAATAAAGGACGAAAGAGAGGCTTGAAGCTAACCCAAAGACTATTCCTAACAAGTTATCACTCAACGAAGAAGGATCATAAGCTCTTACTACAAGAGCGACCCCTAGAAAAGTGAGAATAATAGCGGACACTTCTCTCCAGGTAATTCTCTCCTTCAGAAAGAGCCATGCTGAAAGAGTCACAAAGACAGGATAAGTGTAGAAGAGTACCGCTGTCATCGTTGGAGTAATAAAATAAACCGCATAGGCAAAGGCGAGTCTTTGGAAAGCGACAGCTAACACGCCAAAAAGCAGTAAGGTTAGCAGGTCACTTTTCCGAACCCTCAGAGAACCTCGGCTAAATAACATGAGAGCGAATAGCAGTGTCGCTGAACTAATGAGAAGCCTCAGGGCGATCAGAGTCACCGGAAGAATTCCATAAGCATAGGATAACCTTGCTAAGATCCCAATAGTTCCCCACAAAATGGAAACTAGAGCGAGTAAGACGTAGCCGTGCGATTGTTTCACAGATTTCAAAACACGAGCCATAGTGTACTCACGATCCGGGCTTGTCGTGCTGGCGTACCGCTTTCTTTGGCATGTAATAATTGCTAGACGAATATGAAGATATGGAGCATCTCTTCTAGCGCCTGTGCTACGGTAAATTACCAAGCTACAGCGCTCTGCCTCGCCCGTTATGCTTCTTCAATGTGAGTGACAGTAGCGGTGAGTTTCTTCTCTACTATTATCTGGGCGATCAAATTGTAGAATGCTTTGTCAACATTTTCTCCTGTCAGCGCAGAGGTTTCAAAATACTTGAAACCGTAGCCCTCGGCTAAATCCTTGGCTTCGCTCTCCATAATTGCCCTGTGAGCACCTAGGTCCTTCTTGTTGCCCATCAATACTGTGGGGATCCTTTGTTGTAGATTGTCTCTGAGATCGACGTACCAAGTCTTCACGCGCCAAAAGGACTCAGGGCTTGTCATGTCAAAAACAAGCATGGCAGCCGAGGCTCCCTTGTAGTATTCGTGTCTCACTGTTTTGAAAAGTTCCTGCCCTGCTATATCCCAAATAGACAGCATTAGGAGTAACCCGCTTGGAAGTCTGTAGTATTTGGAGGTTATGTCAACGCCGATCGTGGGCAAAACGTCGAACTCAAACTTACCCTTAGCGTGCCGCCTAATCAGGGTCGTCTTCCCAACAGCTCCGTCTCCAACAATGACGACCTTGAAATTGAACATCTTGGAAGTGGTTTTCTTAGGTTCCTCTGCCATCATGATCCTCTGCCAAAGATCCATAGAACGATACTAGCGCTCTAGGAGAATATTTCTTTTGCGTTTCGATTGCTGTATTCGCAATGTGCGTAGGAACAGCATAGACGTATTATCTAGACTATTCTTCGCTTTTCGAGAGAAGCAGGGCGATTCCGTTGACTCGGGCGCTATGCCGATTATCAAACCTTTCAAAGGCGGATAGCAAACTTGCATTCCTTCGCGCCAGAGGCAGCTGACTGTAGGACGTCGACGTCCACCGGTCTCCCCAGTACACCTTCCCAGTATTTCTTCACGAATCCCTTCGAACAGTTGCAGTAGGAGCGCGATATTGTTTCGTTTTGAGGCAGTCCTCTCAGTAATCCACAAAAGCACCTCATTGGTGTCCTGAATGATCGGGGCGTGAAATACCAATGCAGTTTGTCTCCTTCCCTGACAAGCTTGGTCCCCGCCATGGGTTTTTTCTGTTCAGCCTCAAGGAACTCCTCAAGACTCTTGTACTTACTGCGCTTTGCCTTCGCTCTCTCTATGACTGCCTTGTTGTGGAGCGCACAGTTGTAACCACAATTCTCCATGATTTGTGTCCTCGTCTTCTCATCAACCAGCGCATCTAGTCTGTCCATTGCGCCCTTAACCCAACTAGCTACCTTACCCTTACTGGTACTGGCAGTTATCTTTTCGCTTCCTTCCATGACCTTCTTCGTTACAGCCTCTCCAGCAAAATGACCAACATTCCTTCCGATTTCCTCTATCATCGAAACATGCGTTCTTACCATACGAAGCCACCACTCTCACAATACAACTGATATGGATATAGCTTTTTACTAGCAACAGAAC
>JAUQYT010000282.1 GCA_030587605.1 Candidatus Njordarchaeum guaymasense | reverse complement strand
GAGAAACCGATGTCAGGCTCAGAAATAATGAGCGAGATCGAGAAACAGACCAATGGTCATTGGAAACCTAGTCCCGGGTCAATCTATCCCTTGCTAGCTTGGCTTCAGGACAAGGGGTACATCAAGGAAATCACCGAACAAGAGCCAGGAATAAGACGTTACACGCTAACAGAACAAGGCAAGGGATTTCTGGAAGAACAGATCAAGGCACGTGAAGAACTCGGCAAGCGCTTCGAACATTTCAGACCGACACAGGGCCTCGGTGGGCCTATGTGGTTTGGCTTCGACAGGAAAAATGCTACAGAGCTACGCAAAGCCTCAAAGGACTTTGCCATAGCCATACGAAATCTGTATCATGAAATGAGACGCGAATACTCCGAAACCGTAGCAGAAGAGGTCAAGAAGACGCTGGAAGAAGCCACCAGAAAGGTCCTAGACATAACAAAGAAGCTGCAGGAGTAAACGCAGATTCATATCTTGCACGTATTCTTATCTCTCACCCATATCCATCTGAAGCACCGGAGCAGATGGTGGAGATGGAACCTGTCATAGAAACCCGCGAATTGACAAAGCGATTCGGCACGCTTACTGCTGTCGACCACATAAACCTCTCCGTTTTGAAGGGAGAGATCTTCGGATTCCTTGGGCCAAATGGTGCTGGGAAAACTACGGCAATGCGAATGCTAACTACAATTTCTGAGCCGAGCGAAGGCACAGCCACAGTCGGAGGATATGATATCGTAGCTCAGGCTGAGCAGGTAAGAAGAATCATCGGGTTAGTGGCTGAGAAACTGATAGTATACCCTAGACTCAGTGCAGTTGAGAACCTGATGTTTTTCGGCGAACTCTACGGTTTGAGAAGAAGACAGCTCAAAGATAGAGTGGAGAGTCTGCTCAGGATGGTTCACCTAGAGCAGTTCAAAGACATGCCTGTTGGTGGCTATTCTAGTGGAATGCGTCAACGAGTAAATGTTATTCGTGGATTGCTTCATGACCCCGAAATCCTGTTCATGGATGAGCCTACCGCGCTTCTTGACCCTCAAAGCATCCGTTTCGTTCGAGACCTGATAAAAGAGCTAAATCAGGATGGGAAGACTATCGTCCTTACAACTCACATCATGGAGGAAGCTGACGAACTGTCGCATAGAATCGGCATAATTGACCATGGCAAGATCATTGCAGTGGATACTCCTGTTGCATTAAAGAACAAGCTTGGCTGTGAAACCCTGGAGGAAGTCTTCTTGGAGCTTACTGGAAGGGCGCTTAGAGATTCCGCATCGAATTTCGTGCCTATGAGGAGAGTAATGGGGAGGGCTTAGAGTGAGAAGCAAGCTTCTCTTTGAGACATATATCACTTTGCGGGTAGCACACAAGGACCTTCTGGACTTTTGGAAGGCTAAGATGCTCGTTGCAACCTTTACGGTGATGCCGATTCTAATGATGTCCTTGTTCGGTTTCATGTTTCCCCAGACAGGCACAAGTAATCCCTTCTCAGGAAAGGTCTCGTCACCCTACAAGAACGTTCCAATGGCCATAGTAGTGGAGGATTCAGGATCGTTTGCGCTTCAGGTCGCAGACCAGTTCAAACAGATAGCGTCTTCGACAGGTCTTCTTGATGTGCAAGAGTTCGCAAGCTTCGGTTTGGCTAGAGAACGCATTACAGCGGGCAGCATCAAAGGAGTGGTTCTGATACCAACAGGGTTCACTGAAGCCTTCAACTCGCATCGCCAAGCAACGGTGCTAATCACGATGGACGACACGAACACGCAGGTGGCGGCATTAGTCTACGGGCAAGCCACCTCAATCTTCAAGATGATATCAGATGGGCTGAGCGCATCTCTTATTGCGAGGATGGGCGATTCTGCTGACCCATCTTTCATTTCAGAGCCGATCAGTGTTCAACGTAGAAACCTCATCAGTAGCACCACAAACACGTTTGAATTCCTAGCACCGGGTTTCATGGCGTTAACAGTTGTGACAGGCGCGCTATCTGGACTAGCCGCCTCCATCGCCAGAGAGAAGGAGCAAGGCACAATGGATGGCTTGATTGTGGCGCCAATACCCAGACATGCAATCGTAATCGGAAAGACTCTAGCTCAAACAGTCAGGGGAATGGTACAAGCATTTGTGATTCTAGGCTTGTCCATCCTATTGTTCGGAGTCAAGATCTATGGAAGCCCCTTCCTGATGGTACTGGTCATGCTTCTCGGAGTAGCTAGTTTCGCAGGCATTGGCATAATAGCAACCTCTATTGCGCCAGAGCAGGAGACGGCCATGATGATAATGATGATGATGCAATTCCCCATGATGTTCCTAAGCGGCATCGTCTTGCCCATGGAGCAGTTGCCAGATTGGTTACAGTCGGTTGGAAAAATGCTACCGCTATACTATGCTGCTGACGCCCTCAGGAAGGTCATAGTTCTCAACGCGAGCTTCACCCAAATCCTCTGGGATGTCATAGTCCTGATCGTCTATGCAACTGTAACGTTAGGAGTAGCCATCCCAATCTTTCGAAAGGCTATGTCAAGGTGACTAGGCGGCGCAAGAAAGACATAAAAGAATCATGGAAAACTGATTGCGAAGGACGTTCGGGCACAGGGATGTTGAAAACTGATGAAGAAGTCATTTACCTGCTTGGCGGTTCTCTTGCTTTGTATGGGGTCACAACTATGGGTCAAGTCAGCGGACTCCGTTGGAAGAGCTCAGATAGTGGTGTCCTCAGTTTATTGGGGAGATTCTCAGACAGCACCGATCAGCGCACGCCCGGGCGACGTAAACATCCCACTATCAATTGTTCTCGCAAATGTTGGAGACGATGTCGCGAGGGCTGTTTCAACTAGACTTCTTTTGACTACGTCCTTCTCGTTCGAGTACTACCAGAATGGAGAAAAGCGATTCTCGTCGTCTGTATCACAAAGCGCTGGGGACATACAAGCAGGAATGAGCCAGAGACTACGCTTCATTCTAAACATCGCTTCAAACGCGACAGAAGGAATCTACCGACTGCCTTTGCAGATATCATATAGCAGCGCTAGAGAGCTCCAAGAAGTTTCTACAACCCAAAACGTAGATGTTCCGATCTGGAGAGGAAAACTACACATTCAAAGGATCGTAACCGTCCCTGAGAAGATCTATCCAGGATCAATAGGAGTCCTTCTGAAAATATGGATCGTGAATAGCGGCCAAGGCGCTGAGCAGGATCTGGAGGTTAGGCTTGCATTGGACAAGCCGTTCAAAGCATCTTCAAGCGGCTCAGACAGGGTCTTTGTTGGAATAGTCTCCTCGTATCAGGCGACCTTGGCAGAATTCCATATAGATGTCGACGATACAGCTAGGTATGGCGATTACTCTGTTCGCCTCCTCTCGCTTGTGGGAAAGGCTGCACCGTCGCTGTTGGGCTTGGTGCCCCTCTACTTGAATGAAAAAGTGAGGTTTGAGGCCATCAACCTGAGTCCTGAACAGATCAGTTCAGGAGATACAGGGGTCACAGTTAGTCTGTCAATCAAGAACATAGGAGGAATCGCAGCGAAGTCTGTTCGAGT
>JAUQYT010000277.1 GCA_030587605.1 Candidatus Njordarchaeum guaymasense | reverse complement strand
TCCCGTTGTGAGCGTTACGTAGGAGTTGACGCCTCCCCAGAAACAGATGTCGTCACCTGCCTCATCCTTAATCCGTTGGAGATCAGCGCCCCCGAGTTTATCTTCAACAGGGTCTACGCCGAATAGGACATCGATATTCAGATCTTTCAAGAGGTCTAGTAGAGGTATTATCCCTATCGAGGTTACGTAGCAGAACTTTACTCCGAGTCTATGAGCCGTCTCAACCAACTTCTTGACTCTGGGAAACAGGAACGTCTTATACATTCTCGGTGGCCAGAAAGAAACGTTCTCATACCACGCGCGGTAAGAGACCATATCTGCGACGCCGGGTTCAGCGATCTTCTCAAGATACTTTATGTTCCATTCAAGCAGTACGTCCAAAAACTGATGAACCATTTCCGGATTTTTGAAGCATTGCGCGATCATGTTCTCCACGCCGAAGCTCCAAGCAGCAACGTCACCCATCTGCAGGGTCCACATATTTTCCACGAAAACGCCGCTGTCATCCGCGAATTTCCTGACGGTCTCAGCTTCTTCAAGAAATTGTCTTTGCTCCTTTTCCGTTGGTTCGTTGAAAATAGAGCTGAACACTTCTACGTCGCCCATATTCTCGATCAGGTATTTCTTTGAACGCGAACGAGGGATCATATGGTCACTCCATAATGGAACGAAGTCGCCCTGAGGCCAGTCAGGCGTCTGACGCGCAACCTGTTTTAATACTCCTTTCTTTGTGTGGTACTCCTTAACCAATAAAGGATATTGCTCTCCAGCGACTGAAGGCTCTCTCCAGAGATGAACTTTGACTTGCGGGCCCAGCTTCCAGGCTGGAGCGTATGCAAGCTGCAACATTGGGTCTATGCCAAGCTCCAGCTCCATCTCAGCGCGTTCAAACTGGTCACGCCAAGTTCTATCCTTGCCAAATTGGCGGATTACCCACTTGAACGTAAGCGGTACATGATCAGGCTCCTTATGATCGATTGCCGACAAAAGCCGATCTTTCGAAAGCATATTCGTCACGCCTCACAATTCAACAGCCCTATTTCAGGCTTTCTCCATGTCGTCAATGTCCAAGTCTACAATGGCATCTCTGATTTTAGCCAGAAACATTTCTTCTCTCAGTCTCAACCCTCCGTACGATGAATCCAGTCTAGTTTGGTATATTCTGTTTAAAAGCTTACGCCCCGACCTCGAAGGGCCGGCAAATTACACAAATGTTCGTGACAAGGTCAAATATCGTATTGCCTACCAGGCATGTCGCCTTGAGAAAGATCACTCTAGGTCTGAAAAAATCATAAGACGAAAGAGATGGGAGTTGACCCACTACCTTGTCTCTGCGGGCTTCAGTTTGCTGATGTTATCGGCGACCTTGTGGAATGCCTCTGCGTATTGGTCCAGAAGCTCTGCAACGGGCGTCACGAATGAGTCTGCCGGAAAGATGAGCGATTTCTTCGCTAATAAGTCTTCTCGTTAGTCTCTTTGCTCGTATCTCAAGCACTATAAATGAACTTCAACCGGCCGGGTATATCGCCCATTTTCTCTGACGCTCTTGATGAAGAAATCGATATTCTTGTGAGGTGTTCCTGGAGCTATTGGACTTCCATTTGCGGCGACAAAACCGCCGCCAGATGCAGCTCTAATTTGGTCTCTTACAGCTCTCGAAATATCGTTCAGGGATCCTCTCCAGAGCACATTGACCGTATCGAGGTTTCCGAAGATGCATGCCTTGCCTTCTAGAGTCTCTTTTATCTTGAGAATGTTGATGTCGAAGTTCTTGCGGCTCTCTTCAACCAATAGGCCATCTATGTCCAGTTGCTTCAAATATCCGAGTATGGGCATGACGTTTCCGCAATAGTAAGATATAGCCTTCATGCCCATCTTCTGGATCTCGTGATAGTATTTTTTCTGGGATTCTAGGAAGAAAGCTTCAAACATTTTTGGGGGTATGATGTCGGCTCCCACTCGATCCTCAGATGCAATGAATGCATGGCAGCCAGCCGAAGCGTAAGCTTGGGCCATTTCGAGATGCGTTTCATGAGCTCTCATGATCCAGTATTTCATCACGGCGGGCTTTCTGAATAGCCCCACTAATCCTTGTGCGAATCCTTCAGCGTATATCTGTCCAGTTGGTCCGCCGACGTTAACAGCTATTAACACTGCGTCGCCGTACTTCTTAGCTATTCTCTGCACATGGTCCGTGTAACCGTCCTGGATCAAATTCTCATATTTTGCTTGATTCTGCTCCATCAATCGATCTACGTCGTCCCTTGTTTCAACCGGCAGTCGTTTCCTCTTTTCGTCTTCACTTGGACTTAAACTCTGATCGGGCAAGATCTCCCGTTCTAGTCCCGTTCGTTTTTCGACTAGGAAAAGCCGTCCATTTTTGTCTTCAACTCGGTAATTCTTTCCGCTTCTAGGGACGCCACCGTCCAGGTGGAACCAGTCTGGCTTGAAGTGCTCATAGAAATTCGCGTCTATCTTGGCCAGTTCCTGGCCGTCAAGTGCATGCCAAGCCCAACGTGGATCACGACAGTAAGACTCAAATTTGTACACTCCCCACCAGTGAGGAGCCGCTGGCACAACATCAGGCTCCTCACAGTCTAATGCTGCAAACATACGCTCTTTAGAGTTCATTAGAATGCCTCATCGTAGCCTTTTTCTTGGCTACCTTATTCTAAGAATATCGCAGGCCTAAAAAGCTTACACAATACTAGCGTGTTCGCCTCAAGATAAAAGTATATTCAGATCACAGGGCGTATTGGCCGAAGCGAACTTGGCCGCTTTTCGCCGTCTCCTATCTGCTCCTTGCCGCTTGTTCTGGATCTAAAGTAGCTACTTGGGACGAGATTCCTGAATAATGATCGGAATGCCCAAATTGTTGGAGAAAAAAAGGGTTTTGGGGATTATTCAGATGGTTTCCTTCGTGTCAAGACTAAGACGGCAGCTAGCACTATTATGGCGATGCCTTCGACGGCTGCAGCGACCGCGAACATGCTGATCTGCCCTCTTAGTGCTGCCATTTCTTGTCTAAGTGCATCCATGCTCTGTGATATTGTACTCATCGTCGAGTCCAGACCGCCTACGCTTTCTAAGAGAGTTTCTACTCCTTGCGCTATGACAGGGATCTCTGGTACAACTTCGCTTGGCGGAGGCGAATAGGATGCGCAGTCTTTCATGATCCAGAATTCGGCGTTGTCTGTCGGCAACCTTGCAGCATCGCCGCGCTGGAATGGACCGTACCACGTGAGGTCCACGCCTCTGAACCTAGGAGTGTCCTTGGTGAAGTAGACCACCTCAGTAGATATCTCAGCCGGTTTGATGTTCAGCATTTGGAAGAGGAATGTTGCGCATTGGTAGTAGGGCTGTATGTAAGCGTTCTCGGCTGTGGGCCAGTTTGTCCAATACTTGTAGTCGAGGTCAATAAGTGCCGGCTGGTTATTCGTATTTACAACCGGCATCTCTTGGTAGTATATGTCTAAGGCTTTTTTGAAGAGATCGACATATCCAGGGTCGTCGGGGCTCATCGACTTCATCTCGTCAACTATGCTGTCATAGGCTGAGTTGCTCCATCGAACGTTATTACTAGGGGCTATCTCTCCCATCGGCACGACCCACTTGCTATGCAGCCACTCCAGCGTGTAGTAGGGCTCGTCAACACCGGCGCACATCCACATAGCGTTACCATCCCAATCGCCTCTGATCCACGCATCCTCCCAGGCTGATCCTGTGAGAAGCTTTGCGCTCGCGTCAATTCCAACTGCTCTCAACTGATCGACCATCTGTTCGCCGTACTTCCTTATGAACAACCACCCGCTATGCGTTAACATTTCGAATGTGACGCGCGTCCCGTTGTCAGTGACCCATATGCCATCTCCACCTTTAGTCCACCCCAGGCTAGTAAAGATTTCCGCTGTTTTTGACGGGTCATATGATAACGCATCATACTGGTCTGCTTTGGCGTAGAGCGCATCCATGAATCTTTTTTCCATGTAGGGTGAGAAGATGCCTGGAAACGGAGGGGCTGTTCCCTCCTGACCAATTGTATTGAGGGCATCCCGGTCAAAGGCATAAGATAAGGCTATCCTGGCCTTGGGAATGTTCCATGGGTAACGCATAGTATTTACAGGAAGATACAGCGGACAAACTTCTCCCCAAGCGTATGGTTTTGTTGCGTACCAAGGCCTAACGTTTGGATTGCGAGCGGCAATTGATTCATGCGTACCCGGCGTTACATATCCTGCTACATCGAGGTTGTCTGCAGCGAGCGAAAGTGCTAGTGCTTCCTCGGTCGCGAAGCCTACGTTAATGTAATATTTTGCTGCTGGACGAATCCCGAGGACTGTCGTACCCCACCAGTCGTCTCTGCGCTCCCAGACAAATCTGTCGCCTGTCTCTAAGCGATCAATCAGCTTGTAGGCACCACTGAACACTGGTGGGTCATTGTTGAACTTTGTGGGGTCAACATCCTTCCATATATGTTCTGGGACTATCGCCACGGCTCCCCAGATCATAACGCTGAACAAGTCTGATCGAACTATCCGAGGGTTCGCAGCCTTCAAGTTGAATCTCACGGTGTACTTGTCTACGACTTCAACACTGGCAATAGCGTCCTGCGCCATGCTCTCATA
>JAUQYT010000249.1 GCA_030587605.1 Candidatus Njordarchaeum guaymasense | reverse complement strand
TATTTGCTGAAGGGTGAGAAGGGAGAAATTGTATATGATAGGGAAATGGTGGAGAAGTTTCACTATTTCCATGACTTCCTCTGGCTATACTGCAACGCGATAATAAGGGAATCAAGAAAAATGCTTGGAGACAAAATACCGAAGCTATCGGCTTCAGGAATCCTCTAAGGTGGATTTCAGGCGCCGCCCAGTATCTTGACAGCTTCCTCCACTCTTGCTCCTTCGTGCACCAGTGCTCGTATTGCTTTTGTCATTGCAAGTGGGTTCGCTGACTGGATGACGTTGCGACCGAAGACGACGCCTGATGCTCCACTTTCGATTGCGTCTGAGGCGAGCTGGAGGGCGGCCCGGTCAGGCATCTTCTCTCCGCCAAGAACCAAGACCTTGGCAGCGCCGGCAGCTTGGACAACTTTCTTGAAGGACTCCTTGTTGCCAGTATAAGAACACTTTATAACGTCGGCGCCAGCCTCGACAGCCATCCTGACGATTAAACCAAGTGTGTCTGCGAAGTTCGATCCAGTTACCTTTGGACCGAGGGGTATCGGTTCGACTATGAGTGGCAGACTTGCGTTGTCGCAGTCCCGGGCGAACCTTGCGAGATGGGCGAAATCATCTGCTTCTTGGCTTTCATCCTCGTACCCCATAATCGCGTAGATCACTGTTGCTGAGGCACCTAGCCTCAGAGCTTCGCTGGGAGTAAGAATCATTCTTCTTTGGAGAGTTTTGAAAGTGCCAGACATATATCGCCCAGCGCTTGTCCAGTCTGCTCTGACTATTACGGAAGGGGAGCCTCTGCCCCAGAACATTCTGCTCACGCGGCTGATTTGACCGGGACTTAACAGTATTGCGTCAGGTCGGCCCGTAATGACTTTCTTGAGGGTTGACTCGAACTCCACAACTCCTTTAACTGGTCCTAGCATTAGACCATGGTCGTATGCGACTACGAATGCCCTGTTGTCTTCACCAAATATATTGCCTAAACGAATCTCCTTGCCACAACTCAAGCCACTAATCAAGATTGATGCCTCCATGTTTGGATCATACCGTTTCTTTTTCTTTAACTTTCCTCCTGATAACCATCCTTGTGAACTCTTCCTCCATACAGAAGCTGGGAGATTAATCCTGATTAAAGAGTTTAGGTTTTCTCTAACGCCTGCCTTAAATCAGCTATGAGGTCTTCTAAATCTTCGATCCCAGCCGATATTCTGATCAAGTTGTCGCTAATTCCAATAGTCTCCCTTTCTTTTTTCGGTATACTAGCATGAGACATTAGTGCAGGTTGTTCAATTAAAGACTCAACTCCGCCTAAACTTACTGCTAACGCGAAGATCTTGACGCTTCTCAAGAAGGTTTTGACATCCTCAAAGTCACCCTTCATTTCGAATGAGAGCATTCCACCAAAACCTCTCATCTGCTTCTTCGCTAAATCGTGTTGAGGATGACTTTTTAGTCCTGGGTAATTCACTTTGTTAATCTTCGGATGTGCCTCGAGAAACTCCGCTATTTTCTGGGCATTATAGTTGTGTCTTTCCATCCTTAATGCTAAAGTCTTGATTCCTCTCAAGACCAAGAAACAGTCAAAGGGTGAGGGAGTGGCACCTATGGCGTATTGATTAAATTTGAGTTTTCTGTAGTATTCTTCGTCGGAGAGCATTATAGCTCCTCCAATTACATCGCTGTGCCCTCCGAGATACTTTGTGGTGCTGTGAAGCACTATATCTGCTCCTAAGTCAAGGGGGTTTTGAAAATAGGGGCTCATGAAAGTGTTGTCGACAACCGTTATGATGTTCCTCGCCTTCCCAATCTCGGAAATCTTCCTGATGTCGCACAGCCGCATCAAAGGATTGGTTGGCGTTTCTAACCAGATCATCCTTGTACTCTTTTTGATTTCTTTCTCCAGATTACTTGAATCCCTAGCATCAGCATAGCTGAACTCTAGTCCAAAGTTAGATAGAACGTTGTTGAACAGTCTCCAAGTTCCGCCGTAAATATCATTGGAGGCTATGATGTGGTCACCCTTCTTCAATAAAGACATTAACAAAGTTGTCTCAGCAGCTAAGCCCGAAGCAAAAGCCAACGCGTATTTCGCATCCTCTATGACAGCTAATCTTTTCTCCAAAGCATCTCTTGTAGGATTCCTCTTCCTAGAATATTCGTAGCCTCCAGTAGGTTTTTCAATCTCCTTTCTGGCAAATGTTGATGCCAAATGAATTGGGGTCACAACATCACCAGTACCCCCTTCTTCGAGATTCGGTTCTTCTCCGACATGGATTGCCTTAGTTGCGAACTTCATTCATCAAGTCACCTTTTTAGTGTATGGTTGACAACGTCAATTGTAGTGACCACGTCAAATTAAATCTGTTCTTGAGAGCGGATCGAGAGACGTAGAGATCTGATGATCTGAAATAGATGGCGAGTTTTCTAAAGAATATGTGAGGAAACAAAAATGAATATTGAGCGCTGTCACGGTTTGAACAGCGATTAGGTTGCTCTTTTCGACATGGAGAGATTCATCAACTGGGGAACGGAGAGAGTTCAGTACGTGCCTAATTCCTTTTTCAGCACTTCAGATAGCGCTCTTCCCCAATTGTCGATGGCTTCCAACTTTCCAAGGAAGAACCTGAGCACTGGTGGTTCAGATGTAAATCTTAGTCCTTTTATTAGGTCCTTGTGTTTATACAGCCAATTTATCCTGTCAATTGCGTATTCAATGTGTGATATTGTGTAGACTCTTCTCGGGAGTGCGATTCTTGTGAGTTCCAAATCTGCGAAGACTTCCTTGCCATTTTGATCCCTATCCATTGAGACGGTTCCTCTTTCCATGCCCCTTATACCTGACGCTATGTAAAGTGCGGCTGTCAGGGCTCCTGCAGGATATTGTGCTTGAGGAACCTGTGGTAAGAACTTCATTGCGTCTAAATGGCATGCTAGTCCGCCTGGCGGTGTAACTACTGGAATCCCAGTTTCGGCAAGCTTGTTAACGAAATACTTTATCTGCTCTATTGAGCAACCAGCAACATCAGGGTCAACCATTTCTCGCATTCCAACTGCCATGGCACCAATTTCTCTCATGGACATGCCGCCATATGTGAAGAAGCCTTCATACACTGGAAGCCAAGGCTTTATTTTCTCAAAGAGCTCTTTGTTGTTTGTCGCTATGCAGCCGCCTCTAACGCACGTGTTTTTTCTTCCGCTCATGTAGTATAGATCGACTAGACTACACATCTCTTTGACTATCTCTGCAACCGTCTTGTTTTCATACCCTTTTTCTCGTTGTCTTATGAGATAGGCGTTGTCGCAAAGCAGACTTCCATCCAATACCAAGGTAAGCTTGTTCTCATTGCAAATTTGCCTGATTTCCTTGAAGTTCTTCATGGAAAAAGGTTGTCCACCGAGCAAATTGGCGGTTGCTTCCATCCGAACAAATGGTATCTTGTCTCTACCGTATTTTTTGATGGTATCTTTCAACTTCTGTGGATCCATTTCGCCTTTGAATTGGTAAGTGCTTTTCGTCTTTAATGCCTCGTCCTTGTAGATTTCCAAGCATGCTGCTCCCGCGAGTTCAATATGTGCTTTAGTGGTGGTGAAATGGTAGTTTGTAGGTATAACGTCTCCTTGTTTGGCGAATACTTTAGCTATTAGGTGCTCTGCCGCCCTCCCTTGGTGAGTGTTCATTACATGTTTGAACCCTAAAACAGCTTCTACTGCCTCAGCAAATTCATAGAAAGTCATGCTACCAGCATAAGCGTCGTCCGTTTTGATCATACCGGCAAATTGATTATCACTCATGGCGTTTACGCCACTGTCAGTAAGCATGTCAAGGAATATGTCCTTGGTTTTGAGCAGGAATGTATTGTAGCCAGCCTCCTCCATAGCGCTAAGCCGCTGTTCCACAGGTGGCAAACGAATTTTCTGTACCATCCTCGCCTTATGCATCTCGATAGGTATTTCCTTGCCAGTAGACAATTTTATAGACATTCTTTCAAACCCCTCCTGTTGTAGGGAAACGGGTGTCTCTATCTCTGATAGAAGCCATATATATAGTCTTTATCATGCTGTTAAGTTAAGAGGAGGCGCTCTAACAGGTATTTTGTTGTGAAACATACGATGTATGTATTTGTTATTCGCGGGGGGACAAGCTTCTGATTTTCGGTTTAGGTAGTTTCCCAAGAAGATACTACTGTCTCACAGAGAGCATTAATGTCGGAGGATTCCTAACCATCCTGATTATTTATCATTGTAAACTTGGTAAATGAGAGACGATGTTAAGCTATTTCAGAAGGATAATGTTTAACTCTATGATGCACCAAAAGCAGATTACGTCCCTCATTGAAAGAGGGAAGGTTGCATAAGACTTCCGAAAGCAAGTTGTAGATACTGTTTGAATAGTTGTTTTAATTGAAGGGTTTCGCTTCACACTGTCATTAGAAGGAACGTGGTCAACATGATCAGGATAACTGATCGGGTTATGGGCATGGAGTATGCGATTAGGGATGTTCTCGTGGCCGCTAGGCAATTGGAAAAACAAGGAAAGAAGATCCTCTATTTCAACATAGGTGATCCTGTTGCCTATGGTTTTGAAACCCCTGAGCATGTTAGACGCGCACTATATGAAGCCACGAACAAGGGTTACAACGGTTACGCGGATTCCCAAGGCGTTCTCCCACTCAGGGAGGCGGTCTGTGAGAGAGAGAAGAGGGTTAACGGAGTCGACCTAGCCCCCGAAAATGTCATCGTAACTTCGGGTACAGCTGAAGGAATCAACTTCTTGTTTGGAGCCATAGTTGAGTCGGGAGACGAGATCCTCGTTCCTGGACCAGCTTACCCACAATACATCTCAGTTCCAAAGTTCTATGGGGGTAAGGCGGTAACCTACAGAACAATCGAAGAGGAAGGATGGAAACCCGACCTCGATGACTTGAGGAAGAAGATAAGAAAGAGAACTAGGGCTGTGGTCCTTATCAACCCCAACAACCCTACGGGCGCGCATGTAGATGAGAGTGGCGTCAAGGAGATCGTTGACATAGTTGCAGAGCACAGAGTGCTCTTAATCTCTGATGAGATTTATGATCAACTTGTTTTTGAGCGAAAAGGCTTCAGCACAGCCGCTGTAGCAAAAGATGTCCCTATGTTAGTTATGAATGGTGTGTCAAAGACCTATGTAGCGCCGGGGTGGAGGATCGGGTGGATGTGTTTCCACCATCCAAATGGGGAGCTAAACGAGTTGAAAGATTCTTTGATGAGGGAGGCTAGGATCAGGTTAAGCGCAAACGCTCCGTGTCAGTACGCAGCGGCTGAAGCCTTACGTGGGCCGCAAGATCACATACCAGTACTTGTCGAGGAGCTAAAGAAGAGAAGAGACGTCATGATCAAGAGGTTCAATGAGATCCCTTGTCTAAGTTGTGTCAAACCTGAGGGAGCGTTCTACGCTTTTCCGAAAATTACGATTGACAAGAAGAAATGGAAGGATGACAAGGACTTCGTACTGGACCTGCTGAAGGAAACAGGAGTACTCTTTGTATATGGATCAGGGTTCGATCCAACTTATGGGTCGGGACACTTCAGAACAGTAATTCTTCCCCCAATTGAGATGATCAGCGAAGCGATGAATAAGCTTCAAGGATACATGCAATCCAAGAAGTAGACGTCTGCGATTTCAGCTCGAGGGAGAAACGCTGTTTCTCCCGTTCTTCTTTTCGAAACGAGGGTATTCAGCGCCTTGTAAGCTTTTCAGCACGCACTGCAAATCTACCTATTGCAGCTAGGACAATCTGAGCTAGAAGTGATACTATTATCATTCCGATAGCCAAGAATATTGCCAGTAGGAAAGCCTGTCCATCTATGAACGAGCTAAAAACATACTTCCAAAGGAGGTAGTAGCCGTAGAAACCGGCAAAGCAGAACAGGAGGACTGCTATACCAAACATGAACAAGAGTGCCTTTGCTTCTGATGCTACCTTGGATAGATGCCTGAACTGAGCAGTCAAGATCTTGTCTTGAAGTTTCCGGTTTCCACTAATGAAAGCCGATGCGAATACTATAATGATCATGAGCGCGATGCCCCCAGCTATGAAAGCCAGGAAAAGCAGTATGTCAAAAGTTATGCCTGCCAATATGCCCGTCACCGAAATCACGTGCGGCACAATTGAACCGATAATTATGAGAATAGATATTATCTCAAGCGCAAACGTCAACGTCACAGCCGCCCCGAAAACTTCCTTGAGATCAATTTTCGTAGAAGGTTTCGACAAAGCTCTCACCTTTTCTTTTCCAAAGTATCGTCGGATATCCTATGCGATAAGTCTCATCGGCTGAGTATAAATAGATTACTTTTTCAATAAGCCAGCGGTTTTCCGCTAGCTAGCGCGCGCTTTCTCAAATACATGGCAAACAACAAAGCTTCTTCATTGACTAGCATCTCAATTTCCTGACTTCTTCCCATTCTGATTCTTGGAATAGACACCTTGGTTTGGAAATAGTCGGTCAAGTTCTTGACAAAGACAGAAGTGTCTGAGTCATCGAGATATTCTCTTCTGCCTTTACGTTTGGCTGAAAGGTCTTCAGATTTGACAATGAAGGCTTTCTTTTTCAATCCTCTACAATATTGAATGACAAGATCATTGACAAGATAACGGTACAATTCCATGAAGTCGCAAATCAAACTGTGCTTTCCTTTTGCAATGCTATGGAGAAAACCGAGATAACCTTCCAGTTTGCCTTTGATAAGAGCGTGTTGCACTTTCCGAGACAGAATCTCATATGCTAAATTGAGAATGTTGTTAATGCCATCATACGCTTTGAAAGTCCGTCTTCTATCAGGTCTCACAACCTCAGGAATCAAACTGAGAATTTGTTCAAAGTATCTATTATTGTTCAAAATCTTCTGGTTTGTACGAATATATCTCGTGTATATTGCCATCTGGGTCTGCGAAAAAAGCAGTTTTTCTTCCCCATGGCATCATTTCTGGTTCTTTGATGGGTGTCGATCCCTTTGCCACTATTTCATTGTAGGTTCTGTCAACATCTTCCGGAGAACCTACTGGAAAGGCTAATTCAAACGATTGCCCTTTTCTTGGTTCTTGATAGCTGTGATGATTGGTTGCTTTCTTCATAACTTCTTTTTCACAAATGGCAAAGCGAACTCCTTCATTGCCGAATTCAACGTAGTTGCCAAGGTCTGTTTGTATGCTGAATCCCAAAACGTCGCTGTAGAAAGATTTCAACAATTGAATGTTGTTCGTCAGAACTGTGACCAGCCCGATTTTTCTCTTCATGTCTTCACCTTCCTTACTATAGGTAGTCGGTGCCAAATAGGTTGAAGTGCTACATTTGGGTTTGGGTTTGGGGGTAAACTCTACCTTGAATAATTGGTTTTGATACTATAGACTTGCGTTTCTAAGGCAATTGCTTGAGATCTCGTCCGCGGATCGCACAACTGACTTCAGAGGTCGAGGGGCTTGATGATTCTAATTCTGGTAGAATCGGCTTTGGAAGTAATACCTAAGAATCTTCGCTCGAACCCCATTATAGTGAGACAAGCCAAACGAAGGGGTGTGAGACCAAGTAGCATGCTTCTGGACGTCTCAATCCATCATAACCTAATGCATAGTCTCCCCGACCACAGGAAACGAGGGCGGCCAGACATTGTCCATACAACTCTCCTCACAGTTCTGGGTTCACCTCTATGCAGAGAGAATCTTATTCAGATCTATGTGCACACCAGAGAAAACTACGTCATAGAAGTTGATCCATCAACGCGTCTGCCAAAGGCATACAACAGATTCACGGGCCTCATGAGCCAGCTGTTCGAGGCAGGCAAAATGCCTCCATCATCCGAAAAGCCATTTCTGAAAACTTCAAAGGAAACTCTGAGCAACTTAGTGAAACGATTGGAGGCAACAAAAGTAGTTCTCTTCACAAGAGCAGGGAAACCTGCAACAATCGAAGAAACTATGCAAGACCTATCTAAGCAAGACAAACCCGCAATAACCCCGCTACCGTCGTCCCACGCGACGCGGAGCGTCCAAGCCCCGTAGGTCTGCGGCAGGGTGAAGTATTCCAACGAGCACTGCGTCCTGAGCTAGCGCGCGCGCTAAATCCGCTAAAGAAATCTTGGCTTCCCACGTGGGGCTTGGAGAGCGCGCGATGAATGGTTCAGAAGAGTCTTAATTATTTTGATGGTAGTTTTCCGATAGCCTTCAATGCTTTCCTGATCCTTTCCTTTTGCTCATCGTTAAGTGGTAGTACAGGTGGGCGTGGTTTCCCTGTTTTTATGCCGATGAAGTTCAGGGCTTCAAGGATGGGCGCTGGGTACGTGCCGCCCGCTATGGCTTTCTTAATGATGATTAACTTGTACTGTATGTCGAGAGCTTTCTTCACATCTCCTTTGACAAACGAATTGTATAGTCCTGTTACGAGTTCAGGAGCTACGTTACTGACAGCACTTACGACCCCGCTGCCGCCCACTGTCAGAGCGGCCAGCATTAGCTCGTCTTTTCCCATTACCACTGAGATCTTGTTGCCTATCTGCATCAAGTATTCCTCGAATTGGGTGAGGTCTCCGCCGCTATCCTTTATCGCGACCACGTTGGTGGTTTCAGAAACGACTTTCTCAAGCAGAGATGGAGATATGTTGACGCCAGCTCTACCAGGATTGTTATACAATATGATCGGCATATCAACCGCGCCAGCGATAGCTGTGAAGTACTTATGGAGCTCCTCGTCATTGACCTTCACATAATATGGTGTGAGTACTACCGCAGCGTCTGCTCCAATATCCTTGGCATGCTTCGCCAGCTCGACGTTTTCTCTGACTGTTATTCCGCCCGTGCCAACGTAGACTGGGACCCGACCATTCAGGTGGTCGATGACAATTTCCGCGACTCTCTTCCTCTCATCAGGGGACATCAGGTAGAAAGCGCCAACGGTTCCTGCAGCAAAAATCGCGTGCACCCCTCCGTCCATCAAATAGTCGAGTATCGACCTGAGTGTTTTCTCGTCTATTCCCCCATCTGAAGCAAATGGGGTGACCACCGGGCATATACATCCCTTTACTTTCAATTGAACCATTAGGACAACAACCACCCAGATTCATAGTATAGGAAGGCTGATCAGAGCATTTCTCGGCTCGTCTTGTAATATGTCTATCGCTTTCCGACTTTCTCAAGTCTTAGGGCGTATCTCCCTACCAGTGCTATGATAATCTGAGCTAGAAGTGACACAAAGAATGTTCCTAAAGCCACGAACAGCGTTGTGAGTGAAAGGTATCCTCCTACGTAGAGGCCTAGCACGTGGCTCCACAGGAGGTAGTATCCATAGACACCCGCCGAGCAAAAGAGAATCAGAGAAATGCCGAAGAGGGCTAGCAGAGCCCTTGCCTCATATGTTACCCTGGATAGGTAGAATATTCCCGGAGTCAAAATCTTGTCTTGAATAACTTCGTTCTCCCTTATGAAGAAACCCGCGAATATTATTATAATTAAGAATGCAACGCCACTGGCTATTAGAAGGAGCAATAGTTGCACGTCAAAAGACAGTATCTGAAGTAGACCCGATATCGAAATCAAGAAGGTAACTAACGAACCAATGATTACGAGAATTGATATCAACTCAAGACCAAAAGTCGCTGTAACCGCAAACCCAAATACTCTTTTCACATACGGTTCCTCGGGATGACTTACCTTCACTTTCTTAACGCTTTTTTCTCCCAACTCTTTGCTTACCTTCACTTTCTTAACGCCCTTTTTCTCCGACTCTTCGCTTGCCTTTGCTTTCTTAGCGCCTTTTTCTCCCAATTTTCTACAACACCTAACCCTTTAATCCCGTGAGCCCTAGCTAAGGATAACCTAGTTCTTAACTAGGGTATGTGTATATAGGACTGAGCTTTATACGCTTTTCTCAGTAGCAGATCTCGTACTTCCCCGCTCCCGTATCCTTGCACAGTTCCCTGATTAGGTTTTTCAAGTCTTCGAAGTAGCTTGTGGGGTGCCACATGATTTCCTTGTACTTTTGAAGCAGGCTCGGATCATGCTTCTCTAAGAAGGTCTTCATTGAAGGCCATACTCCCCATCTCAAGTTTAGTCTGTCAAATAGTATTTGACTTGTCCCGGCTTTCACTAGGTCGCGTAGTAGTGGTCTGAGTGTCTCTTGAGAGTCAGTGATGAGAGGGAGAATAGGTCCGATGAAGGCGAATGTTCGTACACCTCTTTTTGACAGCTCTTCCAGCGCTGCGACTCGTTCGCCGACAGGCGACGCGCCTGGCTCGATTTCTTTCCTGAGATCATCGTCTAGAGTCAGTATCGTGAAGCCGACGTCTTTCACGGGGAAGTTGACTATGAGGTCAATATCCCTCATTACGAGGGATGACTTTGTCTGTATCCAAATGGGGAACCTATAGTTCAATAGCACTTCCAAGCATCTTCGAGTCAGTTCAAACTTCTTCTCAAGCGGCTGGTATGGATCTGTTACGGCGCTGAGCCATGTGACCCCTTTGGGCTTCCTCCTTATTTCACGAAGTAGTACTGTTGGCGCGTTGACTTTGGCATTAACAAATTCTCCCCACTGCTTGCCCTCAGGGCCTGCCCTGAACCTCATCATGAATCTTGCATAACAGTACACGCAGGCGTGCTGACAGCTCACGTACGGGCTTATGGAGTAGGTGAACGGCTCAATGCCTGAGTCACTTAAAACAGATTTACATGTAACTTCGTTAACTAGTACCAAGAGTATCGACCTTATGTCAACCACAGATTCGTAAGCGATTAATTATATTTTCCTTGCATCAGAATACTGTGACATAGCAACCTATTAGCTTGAATCATTTACATAGGTATCCACATGAGGGCGTGTTCAGAATGAGTGTTGACGTGATTTCGATTGGTGAACCTATGATTGAGTTCACCGCTCGTGAGAAAGGAAATCTACGTAATGCGCATCTATTTGAGCTTGGCTGGGGCGGTGACACTTCAAACTTCGCTGTCGCGGTAGCTCGTTTGGGAGGCAAGCCGGGCTACGTCTGTAGGGTAGGTGATGATGAGTTCGGGATGTCCTTCCTCGAAATGTGGAAGAAGGAAAGCGTAGACACTTCCCATGTTATCGTCGAGAAAGACGGATTCACAGCAGCATACTTCATCTCCTTGAAGAGTAGAGGAGAACATGATTTCACTTACATCCGCAGAGGTTCGGCAGCAAGCCATCTCTCACCCCAAGACATTGACTCGAAATACATCGAGTCGGCAAAGGTTGTTCATGTAAGTGGGATAAGCCAAGCGATTAGTGAGAACTGTCGAGCAGCAGCTTCAAGAGCCGTGTCAGTAGCCAAGAAGTCGGGAGCCAAAGTATCATACGACCCAAACATCAGGTTGAAACTCTGGCCCTCCGTTGAAGCAGCGAAAAAAGTAACCAAGGAAACCATGCAGTCATCTGACGTTTTCCTTCCAACTTCCGAGGAGGCATCAATGCTTACGGGGACAAGCGATCCTGTCGAGCAAGCTGAGAAACTTCTCGAGAGTGTTTCTGAGGTCGTGGCGATAAAGATGGGTGCTCAGGGGTGCTACATTGCCAGAAGTAATGGAGAAAAGTCGATGGACAGAGGATTCCGCGTGAAAGTCGTTGACACGACAGGAGCTGGCGACGCCTTTGATGGAGCTGTCATAGTGGGATACTTGGAAGGCTGGCCCATTAAGAGAATAGCTGAATTCGCTAATGGTGCGGGCGCACTGACAACGACTGGAAGGGGCGCTGTTAAACCCATACCGACGAGAAGAAAAGTCGAGAAACTCCTTGCCTTTCCAAGGAAAACTTGAAAAAAGGAGAGTGGTGGGGAACCACTCCTATTCCGCAGTGGAGCACGTTTCAGAATTTGACCTTGTCTATTCCTTTCAGTTTCAGCATCTCCCTGACGTCCTTAGGGGTTGCGAT
>JAUQYT010000235.1 GCA_030587605.1 Candidatus Njordarchaeum guaymasense | reverse complement strand
AGGTCAACGGACAATCGGTAGTGGGGATACCCAAGAGTCTTCAAAGGTACTCAAATTCAGGCAAGTGAGCACTTTAGGCACTCAGACCACAGAATCTTGTTGTGCTGCTTTTATGATGATAGGTTTTTTCAGTTATTTACTGAGAATAAACCCTAATGACTAAGTATTTCAGCTAGATATTTCAGGGTAGGTTGCATTGATCAAAGCGGATAAGATTCTTCCACCGTCTATAGGCGTCAAGCGTTTTGGCAATATCGAGAGAGAGCTCCTGGAATGGGTCACCTCGACATTTTGCGAGTTCTATGGGCGAGTAAGGCTGCCGTGCAGTCAAGTTGAACTTCTTCTCTTTGAAGATAGACTCGACTTGGAAGCATATCTGAAGAGAGAGGGGGAACGCTTTGCGAAAAAGCACGGATTTGAGTATGCACCTATCACATTGGGGTTCTCGTCTATGCATCATGCATGGTCTGGACAGCCCACAATCGTGGTATGTGGCAAGACCATGAAAGAACGAGACAAAGGTGTGGTTCTCGGCGAGTTGCGGCATGAGGCTGGGCACTCAGTCCTACATGGTTCGCCCGAATTCTATTTGATAAGGGCTCCGAAGGTTTTGGAAAAACTGATTATCAAGAAGAGCCTTGATAGGCGAGTCGCCAGCATTGCTTTCTACTTCTTTTCAATAGGCGTCAAGGATTTCGAGGTCACGCGATTGCTGGTTGAAAATGGGTACATCGATTGCCAGAAAGCGCTGCATGCTTGGAGCCTTCGTATTACTGATGATGAGAAGCGGGCAAGTAGATTGGCGGAACATGATTACAACGTGGCTTTATTCCTCATGGCAAATACGTTGAAACCGGTAATGGGTTCAGTTCCACTTCTGAGTACTGATGCCAAGTCGGAGCTACTACCTTTGGTTGAGGATAACCTATCTCTCCTCCCACTGGGATTTCAAGTGCTAGCTAAGAAAATAGTCGAAGAGTGGATCCCTAGGTTTGGAGGAGAAACATTATATAACATTCGAAGGCTTGTTGAAAACATCGTCCTTCACGAAACTTCTAGGGTATGAGCACAATCGAGGGCTATGATCAAGGGGCTCGCTTTTTAGTGCTACTCTAAGATTCTTCCATTCGTTTCAGGTAATCGAGCCAACGTTTCTTATCGCCAATCTTGCTTCCCTTTTCTTCATCCTCTCTAAATGGTTTCAATGATCCCTCAGAGAATCCCTTGATGATTTCTAGAGCTCGCTTTATTCCAAGGTAATACTCTAGTTGTGATGTGGCTTCACTTGGTTTGATCTTCGAGTCTTCTACTTTACTAGTGAAGTCGGTGAGTAACTTGTATAGAAGTTTTCTTAGTTCAAGCATTTCGGGCATTACTTTTACAAGATCCTGGCTTTCACCGGCATCTATGATTTCACGTATCTTTTTCCTTAAATTGACAGTTTTTCCGTCAACATTGACGGCCTCAGGAATCTCCGCCCTCAAGTATGAGAACTGGCTATTCAGCTTACGTAACACGTAAGATTTGTCGATCAACTTGATAATCCTCAAAAGATGTTGTTGCTGGCTACTGGGGAAATCGACGCGCACCACGTTATTGGATTTCTTATCTTTGAAGATAATCAGTGTCTCATTAATACGAGGTACGGTGTCTATTTAGGAAATGAGTTACTTTGGTTTTCTTTTCAGTATTGCCTCTATTGCATCCATTGGGCTTTCCATTTTCTTGATTAAGTGTCCCGTGTCGACTCTATAGCTATCCGGGTCTCGCAACACTCTTAGCGCATGACTGATTGCTTTGTCTATGTTGTTAGTGTAGTAGATCGGGAATCCCTTTGCCGTAAGGTATCTTTCGACATCCATCTTGATTGGAAAATGACAAATAGTTGGGACACCCAACAACGCGGATTCCCAGCTCATCGTCCCTCCGCCGCTCACTGTCAGTGTTGAGAATGCTAACAGGCTCGGTCCGTCTATCACTTGGCTCGGAACAATCACTTTCTCGCCGAGTTCCTTCAGTATAGTGGATCGTTGCTCCTCGTAGCGTGGCATGACAATTACCTGGACGCCTGGAAACTCATCCAACATTCTCCTGATTAGTGGGAATGATTTCACATTCAACACGCCAATGTCTTTGAACCCTCGCAGGTACGCAGCCTTGGATTCTTCAGGCCTAACGACAACTATGGGCTTCGAGTTATCCAAATCTAGTTCTTTGAGGACGGAGGCGTCCGGCTTGAGGTGCGATATCCAAGCTACTTCATCCACACCATCGTATTGAACAATCGAGTTCTTGCTTGCTCCAAGAGCCACTAACTTGGTTGGGTTTATACATGCGGGCGCAACGACGTAAGTAGATAGGGGGAAAGTTAATTTACCCACAGCGATTGAGTGCGGTGTGTCATTTAGACAGATGCTCTTTATTCCAAGTCCGAAAGCTACTCTTGCAGCTTCGGGTGAACTGAAATGTATTGAGAAATCAACTTCCTTGCGCAAGGGTGAAAGATAGTCTGTCAAGACGAGTACTCGCTCGGTGCTTGCTCTGAGCTTACCCTCTAATGTCTCTCCACCGTATTTTCCAGCAACATAGTGGGGAACTCTCTTCACCTTTAAGAGATCAACAACTACGTCGTGGAGTCTCGCGGTTACGAGAACTTTGTGTCCTTTTGCTTCCAAGCTCTTCTTGATACTTTCAAGCAGCCAGACTTGTTTGGGAGTCAACATATCAAGCCAGAACGTCATCATCGTACTGAAGACCTACCTGCAGCAATTGAATAGCTCGCCTGGTGCTTAGTAGTTATTAAACCCGCTTCTTATTAAAGTAATTCCATTCTATCGATCACGAGACCATTGAGAAGCGAAATAGAAGCCACAACTAGTCAAGGCAAAGCTTGGCAATCTTTTCAAATAGTTTGCGAACATTCTCACCTGTCTTCGCCGATGTCTCAGTGAGAGTCGTGCGGATCTCTCTGGCAAGCTTTTCTCCTTCCTCCCTACTTATGTTCCTTTCTGGCAGGTCAGTCTTGTTTCCAACCAAAACGACTGGTATATCAAAACTAAAACAGCTTTTCACTTCATCGAGCCACACTTTTATGTTTTCAATTGTCTCACGTCTGGTGACATCATAAACCAAGGCGGCGATGGATGCACCCGAATAGTACTTCTTTCTTAGTTCAAGATAGTGCTCAAGCGCGCCGATATCCCAGATTACAAGAGTCACGATCCTTCCTTCGATGGAAAGCTCCTTGGCGACTATGTTCACTCCCATGGTTGGAAGAAGGTTGGTTTCGAAGGTGGATGTGGCGTATCTGATAACTAGGCTAGTCTTTCCGACTGCCGGATCACCCACAAGAACAACCTTATAGGACAACTCTTTTCCGCTCAAGAATGGGTACACCTCGCAATTGGCGACCAAGGAACCAATTTCTATAGGATCGCTTATAGGCACAGGGTGGTCCAAATGCGCTCACCTTATGCGCATTAACACTTGGCTCCAAGACCGACTGTGGACCGCCAAAGATATTGCACTTCAACTAGCAACAGTATCTTGGAAACGTGTCTTAAATAATCTTATGATATGACTCTTATATCAGTAGCCCTAAGAGTCTTTCGAACAACTTGCGAACATTCTCACCTGTCTTCGCCGAAGTCTCTACGTAAACCGCACGCAATTCTTTGGCTACTTTTTCCCCTTCCGCCCTACTCACAGCCCTATTCGGGAGGTCAATCTTGTTTCCAACCAAAACCAGCGGTATGTTTGAGGGAGTATAAGTTCTAAGGTCATTCAGCCAAGACTTCACGTTTTTCAGCGTACTCATTGTTGTAACATCATAGACTATGGCGGCGATGTTTGCGCGATTATAGTACCTGTCCCTTACTCCACTGAATATCTCTTGGCCTGCGATGTCCCAGATTATCAGAGTTACGATTTTTTTTTCCACGCTAACCTCCTTCGCCACAACATTTGCTCCCAAAGTCGGAATATAGTCTGTCTTGAACGTTGACGCAGCGTACCTCGTGATCAAGCTAGTCTTTCCGACTCCTTGATCGCCTATGAAAACGATCTTAAAGACGCGTTCTCGTGGCTTCATAGTGGTTACGCCCCGAGGTTAGCCAAGCGAGATAGAGGCTCCCTCCGCTTCCTTGAGTAGTACAGTGCTCCCTTCCAGTTTATATAACGTTTGAGAGGGTGCCAATTGTCGATCTGAGGTTCCGCAACAGATTCTTTGGTGAGAATAAGATTGCTGCCCCCTTCCTTTTCAATGTTGCGATTCGTTGGAAAGCTTTGATGGGATGTTGCAAAATTCTCAACAAAACGCTGTCAGCTCCAAAACAACAGTTTTATCTTTTGAGCGAGATACCAACAAGGTTGTTACTTGTTGATAACGTTTGGCTTGAGCAGGAACTAGAGATGTTGAAATCAACAATTCAACTTTCTGATACCTTGTATTTTGTCCAGAGCCTGAACATGGGAAGATACCCGTATGCAAATTCCATACTGATATGTGACGATACCAAGTTAATGGTAGATTTAGGAGTTGGGAGCAGCATTCTAAACGAACTTGTTAAGGAAGTGGAGATCTCTGATGTAGTCTTTTCACACTGCCATGAGGATCACACAGCAGGAAGCTTCCTCCTACCGAAGGCGAAGTTCTATGCCCATACGTTAGATGTTGACGCCATAGAATCCTTAGACCAGTTGAAGGAACGCTATCTCGTCAAAGGCACAGACTTAGAAGAAGCGTATGACAAAGCCTTCTTCGAACTTCTCAATCTTCGGAACTGCCACATAAATGAGCAGATCACTGACGAATATATTTTCGCTCTTGGTAAAACAAACTTGAAGGTTATTCACACGCCCGGCCACTCCGCTGGACACTGTTGCTTCTTAGACCAGTCAAGCGGGGTACTCTTCCTGGCTGATATCGACTTGAGCAGTTTCGGCCCGTGGTACGGCTGTGCTGACTCAAATATAGATCAGTTCATATCCTCAATACGCAGGTTGACTTCGTTGAAAGCGGAGACCGCAGTGTCTGGTCACAAGGGTATCATTAGAGGCGACATTGGCACAAAACTTCAGACCTTCTTGGAGAAGATCTTTGAAAGAGAAAGAAAGCTACTTGAATTCCTAGAGAAAGAAAGAACACTTCGTGAGGTCATAAATAAGGCGATTATCTACGGAAAGTTCGGGGAACCGAAGGAGGTATACGAGCTCATGGAAGAAGTGATGATCAGGAAGCATCTGGAGAGGTTGTTGAGGACGGGCGCTGCGAGCTACGAGAAGGGAGAGTATGTCGCCACTTAGTCGTGTATGGCAGTCGTTTTATTGATAGGGTCATTTGTAGTCACTGGAGGAAGGATCTTGAAGAATCCTGGTCGAGACTCGAGTCTAAACGGCGAAAAAGAATTGCCAATCAAAGCAATGTTCTTGGATCCTGAGGGAGAAAACTTCGAGCAGTTTGAAGAGGATCTCTCGAATGCCATTAAGTTGCTCGAATTGTGGTGGAAAAGCAAGTATGCCCAAGGTTCGCCGACTCCAAGTAAAGACGAGGTCAGGAAACTCCTTTCCGCTTTGGATGAGCAAACTAGAGTTAGGCCTTTTGCGCGTGCCTACAAGCACGTTGAGTCTTGTATGAGGTTACTGTATGAAAATGTGAGGTTCAACAAGAATAACTTGATGAATATTCATCCCTCCCCTCTTCTCCCAGCTGTCATGGCTTCTTTCATGACCATGTTGCAGAACCCCAACAACTTGTCTCCAGCGACCTCACCTTCAACTACATTAATGGAAAAGGAGTGTATTAGCGAACTCGCCAAGCTCGTGGGATTCATTGACGGTACAGGTCATACTGAACCAGGCGGTAATATTTTGTCATGTGGCACAATATCAAATCTCACGGCTTTGCTAGTTGCAAGGGAGAAAACCTACCAGAAGATGGCCATTGCTAGGAAGCGGTCTTTCAAGGAACTTGGGCTATTCGAGGCTCCCAGAGGCGTAGTCGTGACATCCGCTTCTGCCCACTACTCAATCAGAAAGGCTGTGAGAATCCTCGGTCTAGGGGAAAGGAGCATAGTCGAAGTTCCTGTAGCTAACGAAGACGAGGTTAGGAGTTTCGAGGAGTCTTGCATCGCGTTCAAATTGAGACCGTCAAAGGAAGCATACGCAGAAACACTTACCAAGATTAATGAAAAGGCGCGTAAGGGTAAAGGAAAGAGCCGGACGGTCCTTTCAGTGGTTGCGGCATTGGGAACGATTAACACTGGAACTGTTGAACCAATCCGGGCATTATTAGGACTAAGAGACGAGTATGAGTTTCATCTTCACATCGATGGCGCAATCGGAGGCTTTGCCCTGGGGATAAGTGAAGTTAGAGAGAAAGCTTCGGGAGTGGAAGCAGCTGACTCGATAACTTTAGATCCACATAAATTAGGGTTTATCGGGTACCCGTGTAGCGTCATCCTGTTTCGTGATAAGTCTGATCTTGAGTCAATATCGATGAATGTTCCATATCTGGATTCACGCACCTACTCGATCGAGGGGTCTCGCCCCGGATTCAGTGCAGCTGGTCTTTGGGTTGGTCTCAAGACTCTTGGCGTGGAGGGTTACAGCAAGATAATAAGTAGATGTGTCAGTCTAACGAGAAAGTTAGCTGACATCCTGCGAGATGCTGGTTACCAGATTCTGCATGAAGTCGACCTCAATGCGCTTTGCTTCTCTGTCTACAAAGAAGGAGAGTCTCGTAAGAAGTTGAACGCATCAACGGATGAGCTTCATCGTCGGGTCACGTCAGATGGACAATATCTTGTGGGCAAGATTGAAGATCTCTCAGGAATTAAGGTAAGGGATGAGCCATGGGAGAAAAGGAGTGAGACCGTCTCGCTAACAGGAATCAAGGTATGGATAATGAACCCATACACAAGTGAGCACGATCTTGAAGCATTCGTAGAGGAACTCAATAGGAAAAGGAAAGAAATCGCTTTCAAGTAGGATTCTTGATTAGATCAGACAATGGATGCGGATGATCGAAGAAGAATCTTATATAGAGTGAGTAGGTTAAGCTAAGTAGGTTTAAATCGATTAATGATGTGGTGCATCGAACCTATGGATCCGGCGCGTAGGATGGAACTGATAGCAAGAGGAACTGAAGAGATAATAACTAAGGAAGAACTCAAAACCCTCCTGGAAACTAAGGCTAGACCTAGAGGATACTGGGGTTTCGAGCTGAGCGGGTTTCTGCATTTGGGCACCGGACTTGTGTGTGGGAATAAGGTCAAAGACTTCATTGAAGCTGGGTTTGACTTCGTAATGTTCCTTGCTGATACGCATAGTTTCATAAACAAGAAACTTGGAGGAAAATGGGATAATATCAAGGTTGCGGGGGACTACTTCAGGCATGGCTTCACAGCGCTGGGTATAGATCCCAGTAAGGTTCGATACGTCCGGGCATCTGAAATCATGAACAAGTTTGAGTACTGGTTCAAGGCGATTCAGATAGCGAGAAGCTCAACTATCAACAGGATGAGAAGAGCGTTGCCCGTACTGGGACGTGAGATTACGGCTGAGGATGTTGAGGCAGCGTTTCTCTGGTACCCCGCTCTGCAAGCGGCGGACATCTTCGACCTCGACCTTCATGTCGCAGTAGCGGGGCTTGACCAGAGGAAGGCTCACATGTTGGCTAGGGATGCGGGTGAGAAACTTGGGTGGCGATTACCCATATGCGTTCACACGCCTCTGCTTCCAGGTTTAACGGAGGCGAAGCAGAGGATGGAGTACGACGAGGATGCGAAGATCAGCGCGAGGATAGCTGGCAAGATGTCGAAGAGCTTGCCTCAGAGCACGATCACAATACATGACTCACCTGAGGAAATTAGGCAGAAGATTGAGGGGGCTTTCTGTCTCGCGAGACAAGTCGAAGGCAACCCCATCACGGAAATAGCTCGTCTTATAGTATTCAGAGACAAGAAGGCTTCACTTGAAATCAAGCGACCCGCGAAGTACGGAGGCTCGCTGGAACTGCAAAGCTACGCAGAACTTGAGAAAATGTACCTTGAGGGAAAGCTTCACCCACTTGACTTGAAACGGGCTGTCGCTGAGGGACTTGTAGAGATCCTGAAACCTGTAAGGGACTACTTCGCCAAGAATCCGGAGCCTTTGGAAGCAATGAAGAAGATTGCGATTACTAGATGATTGACCTAAGGGGATTAGACTTCTTTCTCTATCCAGCTAAATCATGTCTCCCAATAGATCGGTCGATCTCTCCAAGACTTCTCAGAGGTTTGTAGAGATATGGTCTACACTCAACCTGATTTAGTTCGTGGCATACCAAGCTGGAGGATATCGTTGCAAGACTACGTCATTGATTATATTCTTGGTCTCAAAGAAATAGATTTCGAGAGTGTCAAGATTCTTGACTTGGGGTGCGGATTGGGATACACATTGGCCAAACTCTCTCGATTGCTACCGAATGGAGCTATAATTGTGGGAATTGATATAATCAAGGAAGCAACTGCTAGCTCGCGGGAACTTCTTGAGAAAACTGGTGGCAGGTCGACGGTCGATGTTAAGTGCGCTAACGCTGAGAGAGCACCATTTAACACTGAGTACTTTGACATCGTAGTTAGTAACCTGTCCTTCAGTGTATTCAGGAGACCCGAAATGGTGGCAACTGAGGTTGTCCGGATACTAAGACCCAATGGGAGGCTTATCGCAACTGAGGTGAACAAGCTTAGTTTGTTGGGAAAGCTAGGAGAGTTGATTGACAGTATATCGGGGCGACTTTCCTATAATCTCTACTCACCAAACGAGTTAGCGAGGCTGCTTACTCAGCATGGATTGAAACTGAACAGAGTTATAAGAGTCCCATTGGAAATGAAGCTGCTAAACCGCTACCTGAAAGTTCCCTTCAACGTGGCTCCAGTATTCCTCCTTGAACTGTCGAAGCGCCCTCGTCTACCTCAACAAATGCCGAGTGAATGAGTGTGTCAGTGGAATACTACATGTTTTTAACTGTTCAAGTAGAATTAGATATGGTATGTTTGTTCAGAAAGGAGGTGTCTCCCGCCATTGGTAACAAAGGAAGAAGTGATGAAGGTTCTGGAGTCAATCTACGATCCCGAGATTCCAGTCAACATAGTTGACTTAGGACTAATCTACAATATCTCCATCGACAAGAGCAACAGCGTTAGCGTCAAGATGACTTGCACAACCCCATATTGCCCAATGAATCGTTACCTGCAACAGGAAGTAAATGACAAGACAAAGGCTATCAAGGGCGTGAAGGACGTCAAGGTTGAAATGGTATTTGACCCACCATGGACCCCAGACAGAATAGCACCTTCTGCGAGAAAAGAGCTAGGTATCAAGTAGACAGAAATAGAAAGAGAGGGAGCTCAGCCAGTACGGTCTGCTCTCTCGAATCATAGTCGCAGTTAATTTCTTTTCATTCTTGTTCTGTGGATAGGCTTATTGCTTAGCTTATTGAATCAGTCTTGACTGGTTTTCCTACCTTAGCTGATTCAAGAGCTGCCAATCCGACTCTTAGCACCTTTGTTCCTTGCTCTCCTGAAAGTATTGGTTCCTTGTCCTCGATTATGCAGTTGATGAAATGCCGTCCCGAATCTCTAAATGATGCATCCCACTCGCACTCGATGTTGTGGTAGTTGACAGCCTTGCCGTCTGACTTATAGAGGATCAAGGGAGGCTGGTCAAGGAGTTGACCGGTGCACCGGGTAACGAAAATGTAACCCTTGTCTCCAGTTATCTCGAGCCTCTCATCATCCCCGTAGAATCTGCTTGTAACATAGCATCCCGGAGACCAAGTAGTAATCCATGTTCCATAAGTTCCCTTCGTTCTGTATTTCCATTGAACAAGTGCTGGTGCATCAAGCTTCAGTCCTGCTACATCAATGCAATCGATCCATGCGAACACTTCATCGATCTCACCTAGCAAATAAGTTGCCAGAGAGTATGTGTGGTAGCCATGATCAAAGACAACTGGTCCTCCGCCACAAGTTTTCGGGTTGAATCGCCATGACCAGACTTCGCCTGGGATGTTCCAGCCTCCAATTCCGCAGTTCCCGAGTCTCATTACCACGACACTGGGTGTTCCAATCTCTTTCTTATCCATTAGCTCCTTGGCCTTTATGTGGGGGGGATAGAAAACATAGTTCTCAAATACCTTTAACTTTACACCTGCTTTCCTTGCCGCTGAAACCATGGCATCAGCTTCTTTGATGCTTATTGCCATGGGTTTTTGGACTGAAACGTGTTTCCCAGCTTCCGCAGCCGCTACTGTAACCTCACAGTGAAGATGATGTGGAAGAAGAACCTCAATGACATCGACTTTGGGATCTTTAAGCAATTTCTTGTAGTCGGTGTAATAATTCGTGGCGCCCCACTCTTTGGCCTTATCTTTTGCTTTCGTCTCGTTAGTATCGCATGTTGCAACAATCCTGGCTTTATTGAAGCCTTTGTACGCTAATGCATGTAGATCTGAGATCTGACCACAACCGATGAATCCAACCCCGAGAACATTCTTTTGATCCAATTAGGAAGCCTCCATCCAAGCATAAATAATAGATAAACGTCTACCAAGAAATCGTTCTCTTGGAAACATCTTATTATATATTGTGATAAATGTGGTGCTACAAATGGATATCGGTTCTGCCCGTAGCTAGGTTTGACTTAGCTAGTGTGCATGTCCTTCTGGCGAGGTCCGAGATTCTGGAAGAGTGGAAGCCTAGAACGGCACTTTCGATCTTATCACTGATGGGTCTAATCCATTTTGATGGTAGTTGATCGGCACCCAAGACTACACCCAGTATCGACCCCGCAGTAGCACCGTTGCAGTCGGTATCAAGTCCTCCCATCACCGACAGCGTTATGCTTTTCTCAAAGTCTCCTCTCCCGTAGAGTAACGCAAGTAGAACAAGTGCTGCGTTGTTAATTGTGTGAATTGGGAGCAACTTCCTATAGGATTCATCTACTCTTCTCCAAGCTTCTTTCCATTCCTTATTTTCTCTGCTTAAGGTGATTGTTTGTTCAACCATTCTTGAGAATTCAGAGTCCTTTGGAATTTCAGTTAATCCTATCTTGATGAGTTCTTCGATGTCAGATTTTGAGAATGCTGCCGCGATCAGGCTGCTGAAGAACATGGCTCCATATATGCCTTCTCTGACGTGTGACAGAGCTGCATCTCTGAAGGCGAACTCCGCTGCTAATTCAGGCATCCCGGGAGACGCATAGCCCCATAGGTCTGCCCTGATTTGAGCTCCAATACACTCGCTGAATGGATTATTCTTTGTTGCTGTTTCAGGAGGTAGAAGTCCATCGACGAGATTCTTGTATGCGATTTTCTCTGCTGTGAAGACGGAGTTGTATGGCAGGTGACTTAGCCATTGTTCTCCGACGTTGCTTGCCGTGAAATCGAAGCCATTCTCTTCGAGGATGTGGAGGGCCATGATCGTGTAGTCAGTGTCATCGTCTCTCGGCATCCCTTTGATGGAGCCCAAGGTCCAATGGGCTTGCTCTGGAGAGAATAGAAGTGGTTTGGGAACTCCTTTTCTTAGTAGAGGAAAATAGTCATTTAGAGGATAA
>JAUQYT010000221.1 GCA_030587605.1 Candidatus Njordarchaeum guaymasense | reverse complement strand
CGAAATCATGGATAGTTACAGGTCTTATCGCTGGATTCATATTCTGGATAATCCTATTCATATTCGACTTCGTTCTTGCTAGCGCTTTCTTTGCAATAGGTCTCTACACTGTTGTTGAGCTCATAGTTACAGTGTTCTTGTTTGGGTTGCTTTTCGGAATGTTCTGGAACATGTTCGGAAAGAAGAAGTAGACGCAATGCTTTCTGTGATTTCGGGAAGACATTGAGTCCTATCCAATTTCCTTTTTTTGTTTTTCTTAGAGGAGGGTGGATAATGTTTCTGCCCTAGCCACTTCTTGTATTTCAAGAATGGCTTGCCCAGTATTATCCTGTCTATGGGCTGCTACTCATTTGTATTTCAGGAATGGTTTGCCAAGAATTGCTCTTTCAAGCACGTTGCTTTTCTTGGATGCTAGAACTATTTGTTCAAACCTTGCTTGGATCTCTTCTGGGTTTATCTCTATTGGTGGCGCGTTTGTTTCCTTGATCACGTTATCGAGGAGCGTCTTGAAGTCGTACACCAAGAACCTCTTGCCATCCTCTTCCCGTTTCAGACCTAACCCTGTCTCTAAGGCGTGCAGTGTTTCTCCATAGTATTGTTGGTAGGCTATCTCAAAATCCAGTTTCTTGCTGGTTATGAGTTCTCGCATGAATTCGAGGCCGAACTTTGTCCTCGCGATATTCTCTAGGCGTGCTATCAGGGCGTTGAGTACGTCTTCCGAGGTCTCGGGTTCCCTGACCTCTTCTACGGCTTTCTCTTTTCGAGCTTCCTTTCCTTTTTCTATTGCTTGCTGGGTTTCACCTTTACCACGAAGCGCGATGCTCTTTGTTTCTGGTTCGCTGGGTTCATCCATTCCTATGAGCCCCGTACTTGCTAGTCTATCTCGAAGTTTTTTTATGTCGCTCTCAGTGAGGGTTTCGTGTTTGGTTAGGAGCCACCTTGTTTTGAGCAGTACGCCTCCTTGTTTGTATTCGGGTGACAGCAGGAGGAATTCTCCGCGGTTCAGCCTTGGCAGGATTTCCTTTATTTTTTCGGTTTCCGCTTCTCCCATCCCTGCGGATACTATGTGCTCTATTGCGTCCATTGACTGTCTTGTCGTTAAGCGACCGATAGCGTAGTTTCCCATTTGCTCGAATGCTTTGTAATCCACGTCCTTTGGAGACTGGCTACAAGTCACGCAAATCACACCATACTTCCTCGCTTGTCGGAGAACAAGGAGTAGCGAATCCTTAGGAGCAGGCTTAGTCATACCAGCAGGGATAAACGGTGCAACCTCGTCAATGAAGAAGATTAGTTTGGGCTTGGCTGATGAGCCTTGCCTAATCATCCACTCGTACAGTCTCGTTATGAATATGGTGAGGAAGAACATCTTCTCTTCTTCTGTTGGGAGAGTCTTTAGAAAGAGGATGTTTATTGGAGTTCTGTTGTCAACTCGCTGAATCATTTTATCGATATCTAGTTTCTCTTCGGCTGTGAATAAGAGCTGGCGAGCGCCAACTGTCAGTGACCTCAGCGCCTTCGCCAGATTCCTCCTATCTGATAAGGACATCAACTTGTCCATGTCGGGAACTAGTTTCTTGGGGTCATCAGTAACTAGGTCGGCAAGGTTTCCGAACCCCTTTACTTCTATGCCGTTGTCCCAGTAGGCTTTCACGATACTGTATATGCATGCGAAGGCGCTGGCCTCGTGTGTTGCTCCGAGTCCGCCGAGTCGTGCAAGGACTTTGACCAAGGTTCTTATGCTGTTGTCAAGTAGGTGAACTATGTCCTCGCTATCTATTCCTGCGCTCTTCTGCGGAAACCTTAGTGGGTCTAATCCTATTTGTCGTCCCTTTGAGCTACCTGGTGTGAAGATGTTTACCCGTACCTTGTTCTTGTAGTCCCTGAGCATCTCGATTGGCAATCCATATTTCTCAAGAACTTTCGGTTCCTCAAGCTTGGCCAGGCTTGAGATGTCACCTTGTGGGTCGATTGCTATGATCGGTAGTCCTAGCCTTGATACCTCCTCTATGATGATCTTGGCCAGAACTGTTTTTCCACTGCCTGAGCTTCCGAAAATACCTGCGTGCCGTTCAAAGATGTTTAAGGGTAGTTCTATCCTGCTTGCTGGATCCTCCGTCCTTGTTCCGATGAATAAAGACAAATGAAACACCACCGGATTATGATTACTTTCATAAGTCAACACAGGAGTGAAGTCGGATGGTCTATCTCGTGCCTTGTTTCTGCTCCCCCATTTTATCGACTACTATTCCCGAATTGCTACCAATAATAGGAGCTACGTGCATTCTAATATCTTACTGTTGTTCCCCAGTGGGGTTGTCGAGTTACAGTTATACACAACTCTTTTAAGTTTTTGAATTACATATTTCATCTCTAGTAAGCTCAGAGGGCGGTGCAGGTCTTATGCGGCTAATCATGTTCGGTGGCATGGCAATAGGCGTGGGGGGTACGATATTAGCTTTCTCACTGATATTCAAGGATGAACGCTTGTTCTATGCGAGTCTGGTTCCGCTTGGGCTAGTTCTGGTAATAGCTTTTGTGGATACTTTTTACAGAGAGAAAGTTGGTTATATCCATCCGGTTGACTTGGCCTTTAGCAACATCTTGACTTACCTGTACACTCTGAGTCAGATCCTCATTTTAGGTTATTTCAGAGTTGAGCTGCAGAGCTTGGTCTATGACATCGGAACGATCTTCTTGATGTCATTCATCTTCCTAGTTGGCTTCGTGAAGATAGGTTTGATGAAGACTTTTGAGATTGATGAGCGGGATAGGCCTAAGGAGGCGACTGCTCGGTTTGTGTTGCTCTCGATGGTCTTTGGGGCTTTGATGGGTTTGGCGAGGATTGGGTTTAATTACATTTATCTTTCTCCGCCCTCAGGCCTCGGTCTGGGTTTTGGGAACTCAGCCATTATTCTTGGCGCGTCCACTGCAGCGCTAATGTTGCTTACAGGGTTAGTGATACGCGGAAAGTATGAGCCTATTTCCAAAAGAATGGGAAAGAAGGACTAGGAGAGGATGATGCTCAGTATCATTCTCTCCTGTCTTGTCCGAAGAGCTGATGTCATGCCACTTCCTTTCACAATACTCCACTTAGGATCTGGGTCACCAAGATATTTCCGAGTATGTATGGAACAACTGTGGCGATGATCCCTATTAGCATCATCTCGGTGCCAGAGGACACCCAGTGTCTTCTTGTAAACGTTGTTTTCCAGACCCCTATGATGAACAAGGATACTAGGGTTACAGAGACAGCGGCAACTAGGCCAACTTGCGTGGTGGAAGTTACAAAGAACGGTGTGAGCGGCGCTAGCCCTCCAATAATGAATGCGGCAAACATTACTAGACCTACCCTGACTGGGTTTTCGAATCGCTCCTGGAAGAGACCTAGTTCCTCCTTCATCATCAAGTCAACCCAGGTCTTCTTGTCTTCAGTCACTCGATTGATTATGTCTCGCAATTCCTTTTCAGCGAATTTTGCTTTCTTCTGGTATATTTGGCGGAGCTCCTCCTTTTCTATCTCAGGGAACTTTTCAATCTCTTCTTTTTCCTTTTCGATCTCACTTTTGTGATGATCGATTTCAGATTTGCTTGAAATATATGCGCCGACGGCCATGGATACTGCTCCTGCTATTACTGCTGAAATTCCTGAAATGAGTACCTCTGATCTTCCTAAAGCTCCGCCAACCACACCCGCTAGGAATGCTAGGGTTGAGACGGAGCCATCGTTGAAACCAAAGACTATTTCCCTTACACTGACGCGACTGTGCCATTTCTCCCCTTCTTCAATGGCTGTCCTGGCTCTCTCGGCAATTTCCTTTTTGCTAAGTTTGCTCATTTTGAATGTCTCCTTCACTTATTCTTACGGGCTTCCACCATTGATATGGTAGGTAGTTAAGGATATCTAACCACGTCTAGAGCAATTCCTTTCTACACCAATTTAACCATGACTGTCTGGACTTTCGCGGCGAGATCAGATTCCACTGGCAATGAATTAGGAAACTTATTTACCTCGAGTGTCCTACTAGCCATTGCTGCGAACCAATCTGAACGTCCTTACGTCATCCTCCACTCTTCCTAGGTCTTTGGGCAGGGAGGTGGATCCTGGAGGGAGATGCCAGAAATGAGGGGTAAAGGACTTGTTTTGACAGTAGCCCACTTGCTCTACGATGCGGCAACAATCGATGAATTTGTTAGTATCGAAGAGATAACTGACTTCCTTGAGGAACCCCAACAGGAAGTCACTTCGACGATGCAAGTCCTCCACAACATCATGGTTGCCGTCACCGAGCAAGAATATCTAGAAGAATTGAGAAAAGTCATAGCGAAGCTTGAAAAACATGACTATAGGTCGGGGAACTGCCGACAGATTTCCGTGTCCGGTCCACGAGGGAGGGCACGCTACACTTTGAACCCGATAGTGTTCAGCCTGATTGAAAAAGGGATAGTGTCCACACCCATCTATGAGGCACTGAGAATAGTCGTCAGTCAACTCTTAAGCCAATGGGAAGAATCCGCAGCCAAAGGAATGTTGACTGAATTCACAAGTAAGCTCTCAGCTGACCATAAGGAGGGGCTGGCAACCGAACTATGTCGCAGAGTCGCACTAAAAGATGGTTGCGAACTGACTGAAGAAGAAATGAATAGACTGAAACGCCTTCCCAGAGAAGTCGACCAATTCAAGATGATCTACACGTCAAAATTCCTTAAGTCCTACAACATAGGGCAGAAACTAGGGATCACAATAACTCCAAGTGACGTTATCTCGTATATCTCAGTTCAACTAAGAAGAGGAGAAATACCTGGATAGAGCAGGGGCATCTTCGATGAGGTAAGAAGAAAATGGGGGAGATGCTCTACTCGGATCTGAGCGCTGTTACCGGATCAAGCTTTGAAGCTTTGCGAGCTGGGTAGATCGCAAAGATCACAGTTATCACTAGGGCGAAAAGCACCGCCATTACTATGGTAGTCGGGTCGATGACAGGTGTAAGCACTAGTCCTTCTCCAGCGCTTCCAAATGCTCCTCCTCCGCCGCCACCGCCCCCGCCAAATCCGCCACCTATCGACTGGGATGAAAACATTGCTGGAAGCAAGCTTCCCATAACCAAAGCTAGTCCTATTCCTAATGGGATTCCGATGAGAGCTCCCATCAAACCTATCAATGCTGCTTCTGTCAGGAATTGAGCGAGCACTGTCCTATTCCTTGCACCCAACGCTTTCAGAACGCCTATCTCTCGTGTTCTCTCCATGACTGAGACCATCGTTATGTTCATGATGCTTATTCCTGCGACTAAGAGAGCTATCGATCCAATCGCAAGTAGGAAGACTGTCACAATGCTGAGGATCGATTGCATCGACTTGATGAAGCTGGTTGCAACAATGACGCTGGCTTGTCCTCCAAAGTAGTCCTTGATTTGATCCCCTACCTGCTGTGCTCTATTAGGGCTGTCCACCTTCACTAGGATGGCGTCCATATATGTGGTCACGCCGTTTTTCTCATAGAACTCCTGTAGTGTGTCTAGAGGTATGAATGCTCCTCGATCAATTATGGTTGTTCCGGCGAAACCGACTTTGTCGAAGGTGCCTTCGACTTTGAATGTGGCATTCTTGCTTCCGATGAAACCACTAATGAAGAACTGGAGTGTTACGTTTTGATCTACTTGTGCTATTGGATTGTCACTGTAGCCCAGGATCAAAGTGTTATTTCGGACGGGATCTGGTAACGAGCCATTGGCGAATGTCAGTTTGTCCGGGTAGATTTTGAGGAACTCGGTGAAGTTCACTCCATATAGGGCGGCTGTAACATTTCTGTTACCGTAGAATATCTTTACCTGTTTCTGCTGCATTCCTGTTGCGACAGTGACCCCGCTGAATCTACTTATGTTTTGAATGTCCTGCTGGTCGAAGTTGACTCCACTGCCACCGAACATTCCACCTGAACTAACAGTCACGACATCGGCTTGAAAACCACTTGAAAGCATACTAGTAATCTGCGTCTGGAAACCTCCACTAAGTGAGGATATGGCTACTATCGTCATTATTCCAACAACTATCCCTAGCGTGGTTAGGCTGGTTCTCATTTTCCTTTGGGATAGCGCACTAAAAGCCATTGACACTATACTTCTCTTTCTCATGTCTCAATGCATCCTCCTTCTCTCAAACTCGTTCAGATAGCTATCCTTGTTTGCTTTTTTTCTCGCTTACGATATGTCCGTCCTGCAGGTGGATTGTTCTGTCTGCTAGTTCGCCTACGCGTAGATCATGTGACACGATGACCAGCGCTTGCCCGTTTTCCTTGTTTATTCGTTTGAGCAGCTGTAGTATCTCTAAACCTGTCTTGGTGTCTAGGTTTCCTGTCGGTTCGTCTGCCAAGATGATCTTGGGTTTGTTTATTAGCGCACGTGCTATAGCCACGCGTTGCTGCTCGCCGCCACTCAACTCAGTTGGACGATGGTTTGCCCTGCCTTCGAGTCCGACCAGCTTCAACATCTCCAATGCTTGTTTCTCCGCTTGCTTAGCTGATGCACCCGCAATTTCTGCTGGAAGTCGAACATTTCTCAATGCCGTTAGCCTGGTCAGTAGGTTGAAGAACTGGAAGACGAAGCCTATTTTCTTCGACCTAATATCGGCCAACCGACTATCTTTGAGAGCTGATAGGTCGACACCGTCAATCTTTATGGAGCCTTCGCTGGGGCGGTCAAGCGCTCCCAAGAGATGTAGCAGTGTGGATTTGCCGCTGCCTGAAACGCCCATAACCGCTACGAACTCACCGGGCGACACTGTGAGGTCTACGCCTCTAAGCGCCTTAACCTCACTTTTGCCCATCTTGTAGGTCTTCTCAAGCCCTCGGGCTTCAACTAAATACCTGTCAGACATGGTCGCTTCCCCACACTCAAATGATCGTGATCTCGATTGCGTGTGTTTTCCTCGTCTTACTGACCATCAGGAAAACAGACAATATCGCAAAGGTAGTTTAACTAGTGTATGTTCAGTTGTGATGCTACTCATCTGAATCGCATAAGTAGTGATGCTTGCTTGGTCCGTTGAAATATCGCATTAGATAGTTTGATCCGTTGATAAAAAGCTTTCGGTAACGGAAGCCGATCCACGAACGAGTTATATGCTCAATTTGGCGTCGATCAGCAGACCCAATGGTGGCATGCGACAAGGGATACTTGTCAAAGAATAGAAAAAATGTGTAATTCTATTGGCTGTTTTTGTTCCGTCATTGTTTTACTTCTTCTTTCCTGTCTCCCCTATGGCGTAGATGCCTCTCCTATACCTGTAAGGAAGATAGATCATTAGCAAAAGGTAGGGTAACCCACATAGCGCGTACACAAGCATGAACACTGAGGCATCCGCCGGAAGCGTAAGCCCCCAAGCCCCAAGTGCAACGAAAATCACAAGAGCGGTCACCGTGAAAATCTTCAAGGGTAGTCCTTTGGTTTCCTTGTCGACACGGCGTATCAGAATGTACAACGCGTATAGAAATAGGGCGGCAAAGAAGAAGTCAAAAGCACTGTTGAAGTTTGCAAGTCCACCAGGTAGACTCCACACTAGTCCTATTCTGTCAGTTACGATTGGCCAGAACAGAGAGATACCTACCATGTAAGGCAAGTCGAAGAGATCATGTGTAAGCATACCAAGTCCGAGCCCAACAAGAATCCACTGGAATTGGCGTTTGTCTTTCCAAACTGCTCCTATAATGAATCCCAAGAAAGTTATAATGCCAATCGTGATCAAGCTGTGTGAGTATGTTCTGTGGACAGAGACTGCGGCGGCAAGCCCTTGTCCAGTCACTACGAAGTAGATAGAACCAAGCAGATCTAGGTCTGGAATCATGTTGCCGAGCACAAAGCTGAGCTTTCCAACATGTGTAGGGCTTTTATTCATGGGTTTCTTGTCAGATGCCCACCAAGCCAAGCCCAGGCCAATCAAACCATGTAAGCCCGTGTATACCATCGATGATTGTCCCTCACTTATCCCTCTTTATTCTCAATATGATGCAGTATTGCGTGCTACCATTCTCTATGAACCGTGATATAATGTTTTCCAAATTCTCGGCTGGGGACCCAAGAAAGGAAGCGTGGAACAGCCGGGTAAATCCTCTATCTCGGAAGAACGATAGCTTGGCTTGTCTGCTTTCCTCCGCAGAATCTGACTATGGTGCTGGCGACTACGAGGGCAGCGGAGAGCAGCTCCTTGCCTTCTATTCCAGGGACACCACACATGACTGTAAGTATCTCCTCTGTCTGTCGCGTCACTGCCGTTCTTGAAGCGTCTCTGTGTGGATAGATAGCGATTGGGCTAAGAGCGTCTGAGATCACCATCTCTCCTCCCCTCAGGACTAGCTCATGCTTCATCCCTATTCCGAGGAACCTCTCGCCTTGAGATGCGAACTTGATTCTTATTTCACCACTGATCTTTGCAGTATCGAAGGCATCGATGACTATCTCTGTCTGGATAGATGATAGGTTGATGGCGTCGACGGCTGCGTTTATTGTTGGGATCGACCCGCCTTGAAGGATTCTTCTGACGAGTGCTTCTGATGCGGGTCTGACCTTGGTCGGGTCTATTCCCAGCCTCCAAAAGAAGTCCCGATAACACCTGAATATCCTAACATCTTTCAGCGATTCCAACGAGTACTTGGATCTGACCTCGTTGATCACAGCCTTCTTTAGTTCCTCAAGTTTCGGGTTGCTGTCCTCGACTCTCTCGACGGCAACCTTCACAACCGCAACCTTTAGATCTGGGACTTTGCTCTCAAGCTGAGACTCAAATGTCAGCATTGGACCACCCGAACGCTAACCCCAGAAATAACAATAAAAAGAGGTGAATTTTAGGGTAGCGCTTCTCCTCTGGAGAAACGCTCTCTTTGGAGCCACTGTCTTAGAGCTTCTTGTGGCAGAACCACCAGTCGTAGCACTCGTATTCTTCCTTCCTTTTCTCGGCAGTTTCAACATCTTTGGGTGGCGGAATTATCACTTCGTCACCTATTAACTCATTGTTTGGCCAGTTCGCAGGTGTGGCAACTTTGTTCTCGTCGACTACTTGCAATGCCTTAAGCACTCTCAATATCTCGTCGAAGTTGCGTCCGACTTCTTGCGGATAGTAGATTATCAATCTGACGATGCTCTGTGGGTCGATAATGAATACTGCTCTAACTGTGTTGGTCGCCTTGGCAGGATGGATCATTCCGAACATTTCGGCGATCTTGCCTCTATCGTCTGCGATTATTGGAAACTTTATTTCAGTTTCAAGGTTCTCTTTGATCCATTTAACCCATTTGATGTGCGCAAACACTTGGTCAATGCTGAGTCCAATCAACTGAGCATTAAGCTCTTCGAATTGCTCGAACCGTTTCTGGAAAGCTACGAACTCTGTTGTGCAAACTGGTGTGAAGTCCGCTGGATGAGAAAAGAGCACAATCCATTTTCCTCTGTAGTCGTCTGGAAACTTCACTTTTCCTCTTGTTGTCTGTGCTTCGAAGCTGGGCGCTTGTTCGCCAATTAGGAGGAATTTGTGTGTTTCGCCCTCCATTGACTCCATCATTGTTCTGAACATACTTGCCAGGATGGTTTAACCTCCGGGAATAACGACTCGACTGAACACGATAGCGCAAATGAATATATAGTCTCGCTCATAACAAAAACCTGTAGAGAGGTTAATGGAGCAGCTGTGGCACTTCTTTGTGCAAACTGATAGAAATGTCAATTCAATAAGTAGGGAGAGGGAGCCTATTACTGTGAGAGTATACCCATATCCGCCTGATGAAGGTAAGGTCAAGTGGGTTTCCACCGATTGGTTGAATGAGCACCTAGAGGACCAAGAACTGATGATCGTCGACGCGCAGCCTGACACATACGACTATGTTCAACAACACATACCTGGCGCCGTCTATCTGAGTGAAAGGGTACTCAGGGCTTCACTGAACGGACTGCCCGCGCACTACGTATCACCAGAAAACATTCAAAGCATATTCCGAAACATCGGCGTCAAGGCCGATCTACTCGTCGTTGTCTATACTGGAACAGGAGCCTTCAGAGTCCAAGGTGATGGCGCGGAGCAGTCCATGATTGCATATACGCTGGTGCGTTTTGGTCATAACAAGGTGTACATCCTCGACGGTGGTCTTGACAAATGGAAAGAGGAAGGAAGAATACTCACAAAAGTTTTTCCGAAAGTTAGGGAATCGAAATTTAGGGTGTGGATCAACTACGACTACTTTGTTGATTACGAGGAATTCATGAGAATAAAGGATCGGGAAGACATTGTCCACCTGGATACTCGCCCATCAAAGTATTATGAAGGCGAAGGCCCATGGATCAAATTGGGGCACATCCCTGGCGCACTCAGCCTTCCTTGGACTGATCTGGTAGATGATAGAAATCCACGGTTACTAAAGCCTGAGGCGGAGATAAAATCCATACTAGAGAAACTTGGTGTCACTCCTGATAAGACTATAATACTTTCGTGCGGGACCGGTCGTCACGCAACCAGCACGTTTACGATACTGAAATGGTACCTGGGCTATCCCAGAGTAAGAATTTATGAGGGATCCTTCACAGAGTGGACAGCCTATCCTGAGAATCCAACCGTGAAAGCGAAGAACCCCAAATAGTTGAACCACGCCTTAAGAAAGGAGGGGGTAAGAAACGATTTTTGAGAAGATAAAATCGGACGGACTTGCCCACAATTCCTACTTAATAGGGTCCAGTTTCGAAGCCGTGGTAATAGATCCCAGAAGAGATTGTGATATCTACTTGGAACTAGCAAAGAAGAATGAAGTGAAGATCACCCATATCTTTGAGACGCATATGAATGAGGACTACGTAGTGGGATCATTGGAGCTCTCAAGCATAGCGGGGGCTGAGATCTACCACGGGGCAAAGCTGGATTTCTCCTACGGAAACGGAGTCGTTGAAGGAGACAAGTTCAACGTGGGCTCACTAGAGTTCGAGATTCTTGAAACGCCTGGGCACACTGACGAAAGCGTCTCCATAACGCTCAAGGATAAGGAAGTCTCAGACAGCGTCCACATGGTTTTCACAGGAGACACCTTGTTTGCAGGAGAGGTTGGCAGAATCGATCTCTACGGTGAGAGCGAGAAGCGAAGACTTGCCAAGAATATGCACGACAGCCTTTTCAACAAGATACTAGGATTGGGAGATGAAGTCATTGCTTGCCCAGCGCATGGTGCTGGATCGGTTTGCGGAGGAGACATTGCTGGATTCGAGTACACAACTATTGGATTTGAAAGGAAGAATAACCGTGTTCTCAAAAACAGAGATGAAGAAAGCTTTGTTGCCTGCAAGATGAAAGAGAGATTAGAAGAACCGCCATACTTCACAAGAATGGAGACCTACAACAGGAGCGGACCTCCTATTCTTCATAGACTGCCAGCTCCAAATGCTTTCAGCGTCAAGGAGATTAAGGAACACATGAAAGGTGGCGCGCAGGTTGTGGATACAAGGATGCCTACAACATATGCAGCAGGACATATTCCTGGAAGCATTAACATCTGGAAAGATGGGTTACCTGTTTTTGCAGGTTGGATCCTAAACTACGAGAAACCAATCGTCATAGTGAAAGAGAATGATCAGAGTACAGACGAAATCGTGAGATACCTCATTCGACTAGGATACGATAAAATTGTTGGTTACCTTGCAAAGGGCTTTCCCACCTGGTACAAAGCCGCTGAAAGAATAAGCAAAATCGACGAGTGGACCGTCAGGGAACTTCAAGAGCATCGGAGCGATGAATCTCTTTTCATTCTAGATGTTAGAGATGATGGAAGCTGGCAAGAAGACGGTTATGTCAAAGGAGCCAACCACATATATGTTGGACATCTAAAGGAGCGACTTAGAGAAGTTCCAAAGAACAAGCGAATATGTGTCTTCTGCGACTCAGGATTCAAAACAGG
>JAUQYT010000219.1 GCA_030587605.1 Candidatus Njordarchaeum guaymasense | reverse complement strand
TCTTCAAAGCTCTATGTTCGACTGGCAGTTTATGGAGTTGCAGTTGTTTTCTTCTTTGGTTTGATTCTACTTCCGCCGATTCTTGGAATCCTCACTCAAGGCGGAAGTGTAGGAGAAATCCTGAACAGCCCAGATCTGTTAGGTCGCGCAAATTCAGCAGTAGTGAATTCATTCACCTTAGCATTCATTGTCTCAATAATCGACGTGTTACTTGGTCTACCAATGGCTTGGCTGATTGTCCGAGGTGGTAGGCCAAGGTTGCTCGGAGTCCTAGACACTATGGTAAACATACCCTTTATTCTCCCAACGTCTGCCCTGGGCTACTCTCTTCTTGTTTTCTGGAATGGACCAGGTGGCCTAGATTTCTTTTTCGGCGCGTCTATCATTAGCCCTGGTTGGTTACTTGTGGGAATGCTTCACTTTGCTTTTTCTTATCCTGTTGTCGTTAGAGTCATGGTCGGCGAAATAATGGAGTATGATATTACCTATGAAGTGGCTGCAAGAACCCTAGGTTCACCTACATTTACGGTAGCAAGAACAGTGTCACTCCCTATACTCAAGTCCGGTATTGTTGCCTCTTTTCTTTTGGCGTTCTCCCGATCCCTATCTGAAACGGGAGCAACTCTCATAGTTGCAGGTGCCTTCTCGATACCGAAGGACGCGATTCCCCCGTTCGAGAACGGTCCGGTGTTCATACAACTTAACAAATCATTGCCTGGTCAGCTTGGTGTTGGTGCTCTTGTCTATGTGAGTGCGCTGCTAATCATATTTTCCTTGCTAATCTTCACTGCCGTGCGACTACTGGCTCCAAGAATAAAACTCCCCATCAAGAGGGTGTGGTCCAACTCTGAGAGGAAGCTTAGCAGAGAGCGCACAAAGAAACTAAGAGATTTTGTATCGACCATCATTTTCATTCTGATCATAGCTCTGCCGTCACTATATGTTGCCATTCCATCATTTGGAGCGGTCGAAAACGGGACTTTAGCGCAGGCGATTCAAGGTCAGGGAATCTGGATCAATTATTGGAGTAGCGTCCTCAACTCTTTCTCTATTGCGGCAGTCGTTACTCTGCTGGTCATCTTGAGCGGTCTGCCAGTAGCGGTCTTGATCGCTAGGAGAAAAGTAGGGCGGCTTGGTTCATCCATTCTCGATTCGCTTGTGAATATTCCTATAATCGTTCCGTCTGTCGCCTTGGGGGTGACACTACCCTTCTTCTGGCAGGCCGTCGGAGTAACGCCTGGAGGCGATTTCGGGCTGGTTGTCTTAGCTCACCTCTGCATAACCTACCCATATTTTGTCCGCTCTGCCATTGCAGCAATAGAAAACATTAATCCGGAACTCGAGAATGCTGCAAGAACCCTAGGCGGGCATCCACTCACTTCTTTCAGAAGGGTGACTCTTCCCCTCATGAAGTACTCAGTGATGGCAGGCTCAATTATCGTGTTCACAAGGAGCTTAGCTGAGACCGGTGCGACCGTTGCCCTCGCGACTCAGTTGAAAACGGCGCCAGTTCTAATCGTGGACTGGGTAAAATCTTTGCTAAACAGCTATTTCCTAGGGACAACCCCTATCGCAAGCTCTGCTGAAATCGGACTTGGATGTGGAGTACTCATATTATTCTCCATCCTAATCCTCCTCGCACTTGGGAGATTTGTCAGAGTAAGGAGAAACGCCTAACATGCCAATCATTAAGCTCAAAAATGTAACCAAGAAGTTCAGAAAAGTGAGGGCCATAGACAATCTCTCCCTAGTAGTCAATGAGGGGGAATACCTCTGCGTACTAGGACCGACAGGTGCCGGGAAAACAACTCTGCTAAAGCTTCTAGCCGGCGTTTTGAAGCCAAATGAAGGAAAAATCTACTTTGACAACAAGATAATGAATGACGTTCCACCCGAAGATCGGAATGTCGCTCTAGTGTATCAGAGTTTTGCCTTGTTCCCACACCTGACGGTGCTTGGCAACGTCCTATTTGGTCCGCTATCTAGGGGAATTGAGTATCGAGAAGCCTTCAAGATCGGTATGGATACCTTAGAGATGGTCAAGCTCGCCCGGAGAGCAAAATCATACCCAAATGAGCTTAGCGGTGGAATGCAACAGAGAATTGCCCTAGCGAGATCCCTAGCGTCAGGAGCAAAGACCCTTCTGATGGATGAGCCACTAGGCGCCCTAGATGCCAGGCTGAGGATTGAGCTTCGCTACGACTTGAGGAACCTTGTGAAGGACTTGGGTCTAACAGCGATACACGTTACCCACGACCAAGAGGAAGCGGTTACGATAGGAGATAGGATCGCCTTGCTCAGAGACGGAAAACTTGAGCAAGTTGATACTCCCATAGAGTTCTACAATCATCCAAAAAGCATTTTTTCAGCCAGTTTTCTGGGCGGAGCCAATCTGCTGGAAGGTGTCATCAAGAAAGTTACTCGAAAGGGTTCAGCAATAGATTTGGGCGCAGGAAACGAGGTAACCGCCACCTGCACCAATTACCGCGAAGGAAAGCTTGTAGTACTAAGCATAAGGCCGGAGAAAACGAAGCTAGATACGAAGCCTCCTAGACAAAACTGCTTAGAAGGCAAGGTAGACACGGCTACATTCCTTGGAAATCTCACAAGGTACGACATCAAGCTCAAAGGCGTGGATGAAACCATCGCGTCTAAAGTTCCTTCAAGGGCAATTGAGCAACTAAAACCAGGCGAAAATGTCTACGTGACCTTCGATCCAGAAGACTGCGTAGTATTCTCATCGCCAAGACAAGGACTGTACAAGGAGATCGCGGCCATATAGCATTCCTCCATCAAGTGAACAGATTGTCTGAGAGTTTAGAAGCCAGATTCCCATGACTAGATTGGTGGGCTCTGGGAATGCTTTCTTCTCTGCTGAACTTGCTCAACAAGTGCCTTCGTCATGACGCCAGCAAAAGACAAATTAGGGGAACAAGCATATAGAGGCACGATCACAGTTCCAACTTGCCCCTAAAGAGAACTCGCTTCCTTGTTGCAGAGACCGGTGATCTAAGATATATGCCAGGCGTCAGAGCAGTCAATGTAAGCAAGAGGTTCGGGAAAGTCATTGCACTTGAGAGAGTAGACTTCTACGTGAGGAACGGCGAATACGTAGGGATTCTCGGTCCAAGCGGCTGCGGGAAGACCACACTCATAAAATGCGTGGCTGGAATTCTCAAGCCAGACAGGGGCCACATCTATATAGGCGAAAAGTTGGTTGACGGTCTTCCGCCAGAGGATAGAGGTATTGGCTATGTGTTCCAGAACATAGCCTTGTTCCCTCACATGAATGTCAGGGAAAACATCGGCTACGGTTTGAGAGTGAGGGAAGCTGATGAAGAGGAATCACGAAGACTCGTAAGCGAAATGATAGCGTTAATCAAGTTCAACGCTGACCCAAAATCGTATCCCCGTGAACTGAGTGGCGGAATGCAGCAAAAAGTGGCTGTAGCCCGAGCTCTCGCATCGAAAACAGAGCTCCTGCTGTTGGATGAGCCACTTTCAGCTCTTGACGCCAAGGTCAGGGTGGAGCTTCGCACCGAACTAAAGAAACTTGTGAAGGATCTGAAGCTAACGGCAATCCACATAACACACGACCAGGAAGAAGTAATGTCGATTTCAGACAGAATCATAGTAATGAAGCGAGGACAAGTAGTTGAGACCGGAACCCCGGATCAACTATACTTTAGGCCCAAGACTCTTTTCACAGCAAACTTCCTAGGCGAAGCAAACTTCATAGAAGGAAGAATAGCTAGCATTCAAGACGGGGTATTTACACTCAAACTCAAGAACAACGCGCTAATCGAGGCACGCACAAAGGCTGAAGGAGAGGAAGCAGAACCCGTCGAAGGGAAAATGGAGCGCAAGAGAAAGAGAAAGCAAAGGAAGAAGATATTTGAGCTAAACATGTTGGCTGTTGTGGCAATAAGACCTGAGTTCATCTCACTCGGCAAAATAGAGGGCGCGAAGATCCACAAGGCAACAAACACATTTAAAGCAACTGTCGACAAGGCGGTCTTCTCAGGTGGAACGATCAGATATGAATTGACCCTTGAGAACGAAGATCGCGTATCCTCTAGAGTCCCAGTGGATCAATTCAAAGAATCGTTCAAAACCGGAGAAGAAGTTGCCGCAACACTAGATCCGAATGCGATGTTGCTGTATCCCTATCCGAGGATCGGTCTAGCGAGAGAAATCAGCCTAGAATAGAAACGCGTTTATCCCTTCCTATTAGTCAACGAGTTCAAGCAGCTTAAAGAACTTGCAGCGTCGACTCTCCAGCAGTTTTTTCGACGTTGTTTTGATTGCTGAAGACGAATTATCTATTCCTATCCATCTCCTATCAAGTTGTTCGGCCGCGAGAAGAGTCGTTCCAGAACCGCAGAACGCATCTAGAACAATGTCCCCAGGACTGGAAGAGGCTTGTATTATTACCTTGAGCATCTCCATACTTTTCTCAGTTGGATAGGAAGGGAACTGTGGATCCTTGAACTCCCAGACGTCTTGGCGCTTTTTCCCTTTCTTGAGTAACTCGTCAGCGTATATTTTCTTTCTTGGAACCCCTGTATCAGACCACACTATTAGTTCCCTTCTGTCCAGTTCTTCAAGCGCTTTTGGCGAGGAGCGCCAATGTCTACCTTCCGGTGGTGGAATTCCTCGCCACGGTTGCCCCGTGGGACCACTCCCGGTTTCGCCGGGAGCGTGGAGTGGGTTGGTTGTGTATCGCCGCCCTTTGTTATCGATCTTGGGGAACAGTCTTTGAATGTCTTCCTGAGTGAAGGGTTCCCTGGGATCATTCCAAACATAGTCATTTGTCTTGGAGTAGAATAGTATCATGTCCTTTATGTTTCCGTAAGCTTTTCGAGGAAAGTTCTTAGGGTTGCATTTTATCCTTGAAACATCGTTTATGAAATGATCCTCTCCGAAGACCTCATCCATTAACACTTTCACGTAATGCCCTACCTTACAGTCAACATGAACATAGATTGAGCCATTATCAGTTAAGATTTCCCTTAATCTGATCAGGCGTTTTCTGAGGAATTCAAAGTAGCTAGCTCCGGCAAGTCTATCCTCGTATGCAACCTCGTCTGACTTACTCGAGCTTATAGTTGAGGAACGCGTGCCTCCGACACGGAAGTCCTGACCGGTAGAGAATGGCGGATCGATGTAAACAAGCCTCACGTTTCCCAGAACCGAGGGTTCGTTCATGAGAGCCCTTGAGACAACGAAATTGTCTCCTAGGACGAGCATGTTAGCCCAGCTGCTATCAGGAAAACCTTTCTCCCCATGGAGACCAACCTCGCGAAGTTTTGCCATGGAACCGCCAGCCAGAATATCCTCTTTACTTTCCTTGCCTTCATAAGATAGCTCGTATTTCCCTAATGTTACCTTCCTAGCAGCGTCGCGAGTCAAGAACAAGCTACCCCCTGATCGCATGTCACCACAACAATCCCTCTTCATCAGACCTCTCTTAAATGAATACTTCAATACAACAATAACTTTTCTCTTCTTCCAGAGGATCCTGGATGAAAATCAGATGATATGGAAGGATAAGTGTTATTTAGGCGATTGATAGAGAAATTGTACAAAACAAGGTACGGCTTGCATGGTTTTTGGTTGGGGACTCGTGTATAGCGCAAGAAGCTACCGATCATTGAATTGAGATTGGAGGACAACTGAGTCTTGTCTAGCTTATCTAGGTGGTTTGAAGCAAGGCGAGAGGTAAGAGTAATCGGGCTCATACGCAAACATGCACAGCTCGCAGCAGCCTCAACTGAAGAGTTGCTGAAGGCGACAGAGTTCGCAGTCAAAGGGAGAAAGAATGACGTTGAAATAAGCTATCAATCTCAAACCCGACTTGACAAGGATGCCGACACCCTCCGGAAAGAGATAATGTTGGAGCTAAGCAAAGGCTATCTTGACCCGCGAGACAGGGACGACTTACTAACCTTAGCTAGGGAGGTCAACTGGATCTTAGACTACGCACACGAAGCTGAAGGCATACTGGTCCTAATCGACATCAACAAGATGCCGAAGAAGATTCAAGACGACTCAGTTCAAATGTGCAAAATGCTACGCGACGGCGCAAAAGACACGGTGCAATGCATAGGCCTGCTCGCCGACAAGAAACTAGAAGAAGCACTAAGCGTAGCTGACGACGTTGAGCGACTCGAAGAAGAAGTCGACCAGAAATACCTAGAATCAAGAAGGGTTCTCGCCGAAATGTCATGCGATGACTACAAAATAGGACACGTGATCCTGCTAAGCGAGTTCCTTGAAGCCGTTGAGAACGTAGCAGATAGATGTGAATACACAATAGACCAAGTAAGAGCGATGGTAGTCCACCTGAGAAAATAGGAAAACCCGGTAACTGAATCGGTTCTCAAAAACTAGTATGCCACCTCATGCAATAGTTCTTCAGGCATGCTTTTTTCATCATTTGTTTCTCGTATGTACTTAGGGAACATGTTGTCAAATGCTCTCTGCAAGAGTTTGACATACTCCTCTTTGTCATAGAAAATACTTGAATCGCGGTTCCGTAATTCAGCTGCGAGAACTCTCCTAGCAGGATTCCTTGCGCTGGAATTCAAAACCACGAACCTAGTTTTCTGCCCAGCTTGAAGGTTAACTCCCACAGACTTAAGTTGCTGCGCAGCAGTAGCTTGCCACGTCATCACGGAATACTCTGAAGGAGACCTTGAAAGATTTCTGGAAATAACTAGATCTCCTAAATCTACGTCTCCTTCACGAACTCTCCTAACGTACTCATGAAGCACTCGTCGCGCGTTAGGAATAGCGCTAATAAACTGTTCACGGTTCGAAGCGTCTGAGACAGCTCTAATCATATCCGTCTGCGCATTGTAGACCAGTCTGGGCGTATCATGCTTCCGCACCTCCAAACCACGCACCCTCATCTCACCATCACTCAGAAGCCCATAGTAGCGGTTAAGAACAGGTAAATCAGGATCAGTGGTCGAGTTGAGAAACACGATCCACTTGTAGATCCCCTTGAACTCCAACCTTAACCCCGTAGCCTTCGAAACTTCTTCACACAGCTCTTCATAGTCTCTGGAATTAGTGGCGGTATTCTTCTTGACCCACATGGAATCAACGATCCCATGGATCAAATTGAAACCGTTGCGCTGCGCTATTGTTGCGCTTTTCAAAAGTATTTCCCTGGCAAAGGCTGTAACAGCTATGTGAGCATCGATCTTCCCGAACCGGTAACCTCTAAACCCAAGGTAACCAAAACTCACTACCCCGCCCCACTTCACCGTTGTTTGCAACCTCATAAGTCTCTTCTTTCTCTCCCCGTAAGACTCCTTTATGAGTTTCTTACAGGCTCTCCTCTTCTCAAGAAGTATCTCAACCACTCTTGGAACCAAACCTACTCGTTTCCTGCAGACATGCAGATCGATTCCAGGAACCTTAACGCCAGCATCCTTACAGCACTTGCAGTTCACTGTCTCCGGGGATATGTTGAAGTGTTGCATGATACTTGGGTACATCATGAAGAAGTCGCATTCAGCTACGTCTTGGTGGACACCCATCTTCGGCTCAAAAACGAGTCCACCCCTATCCTGCCTTATCAACTCGGTTCCAGTCTTGAAACCCTCAGCGTTCCTCTTAACCACTGGTATAAGCACATCATCCATATACGCCTGGTAAAGCTGCATCGAGGTAACCATCTGACCAACCGTCGCCCTCGAAATCTGCTGAACAGGCATCAACGAGAGCCTCGAGGCCTCAATTAACCCTTCAAGCCCACCCTCCTCAAACAGAAAAGTCGTGCTCTCATCAATGTGAAGCCTCCCATGAAGCACCAACTTCGAAGATGGCTTGTAATACATCTTACCATAACAGAAATATGAGGTCCCACCTTTACTCAACCTATACCTATTTGGGTAAAGTGGTGCCCCATCCCTCGACAAAGAAAACTCTTTTTCAAGCTCGTTTGCAGACACCCTAGCCTGCAGGTAAGGGAAAAACTTAGCGTCCCCTTCACTGCTGTGTACCACATCAGGATCTAAACTGCTTACGCTTCGCGACAACTCTCTGAGTAATTCGGCTTCACATTTACCTTCAATAACTTGGGTATCTGAGTTCCCTTGCTCTTCTATTTTCAAGGTGACCCGCTTCACTGGCTCAATAGGTGAAAGCACAGGCTTCTCCCATCCATCCACCATGATCTCAAGTATTCTCAGCGCAGGGATCTCGTAGTCCACAGCTAACCTCGAATCCAAGAGCCTATAGTCCTCAAGCCGCTGGTTGGCACCAACATTCAACGAAACATGAGCAAAAGGGAAGAGATGAGTTGAGAAGAAAAACATCTGCTCCAACGCAATATCAACGTTAAATAACTCCACGCCACCCAGTTTCTCAACATCCCTTCTAACCTTTTGAAAAGAGTTTACCCCATCAACCTTAACCTGAACCACACGGCTCTTTTCACGATCCTCCAGATTCACATACTTGTCAACAACTTCCGCTTCACTAACACGAGGATGTTGAGAAATCGCGTAAGTTAACCTCTCAGCATCCCAAAAAGAACTCCTAGGGTAAACGTAGAAGCATGGCTTCCAGTCACTTACTACTCGTACAACCAGCCCGTCTGACTTCTTCTTAACCCAGAGTGAAAGTACATTTCCGCCACTATCGACGTTGGCATCTATGATCCAACCTTCGAGGACGCTCACTGATCACCACCCGCGGAGGTAACGGTTTCTGTCCCAGACTTCTTGAATTGCTTCATCAACTCGATTGCAATGGACATGAAGACTATCTCTGAGATGGTGGGTGAGCAAACTAGAGAACCAGCATCCGCATGTTTTCGCACATTGTTCAACAATTCATCGAGAATAGCTTGCTCTTCGATTCTTAATCCTCTACGAAACTCTTTCCACTTCTGTAACTCCTGCTCAAGAGCCATCCTGAAACTGGGAACTGTTCTACCCAAGTTTAACATGCCTCCATTTTTCCTAGGTTGCAGCCAAAACAACATTGGGCTTGCCTCCTCCTTCATGGTGGTTAAGGAAGTACGCGTCGAGGGTTAGCATGTATGGTGCTCGGTGCCCTTTCCAGATCAGGGTTTTGCGTTCAGAGATGGATGGATGTTTCACGAGAACGTACTCTGTAACCCTAGGTCTCTCCCTAACCATCAAATGTGTCTGCGCGTAGTGTGCCAGCGCTCTCCCTCCAGCTGGTCTGTACTCGGAGTTGTCAGCTAGTTTCGTTGAGGCTATTACAACAATGTTTTTCCGGAGACCAAGTTGATGGAGTTGACCATAGATCTCCACAAGCTTGCTGAGCGTTTCCTGCTTCAGCTTATCACGATCATCCATCAAATGCAGGGTGGTGAGTCCTGAAACTATCAGGACGCGGGCGCCAGTCCCATCTATTTCGTCCTCAGCCTTCCTCAGAATAAGTTCTTCAACCTGACCGCTTGTAAAGGCTCTTGACACGAAGACTCCTTCAAGCACCGTCTCCGGGTTTAAACCTAAACTAGCTGCCTTGCAGCTCACAGCGTAAGGGTTGAAAATATTCTGTGCGTCGATGAAAACAACTTTACTTCCTGCGCCATTACTGATGCTTGGAAGCTGAGAGGTTACGGCGACTGAGAGCAACAACGAGGTTATGGATGCGCTTGTCTCTCCGTAGACTAAGTTGAATAGCCCTGGCTCAAAGCCTCCGCCAAGCATCTCATCGACGTCACCAATGCCGGTGCTAACCCGAATTTGAGAATGAGATGTGCCATGCTCGGCCAATTTCGCTGACCTCCAGTCGCCCAGCAATTTCCAAAGAGAATATTTAAACTCCGCACACAGAGTGTAGTAAACAAGTAGTTGAGGACCTAGACACCCTTAGAGAAAAGTGAACAATGAACATGAAAAAGTTAGACAAAAAAATCAATTCCAATTGAATACTCTCATTAACAAGGTGACCGGAATGTCTGAATAGATGGTGGCGAGTATGAGAAAGTTCACTTTCTACATAGTAGATGTGTTTGCCGAGGAAAAATATGCGGGCAACCAGCTCGCAGTTTTCCGGAACGCAAAGTTCATCTCCGACAGCGAGATGCAGCGGATTGCAAGAGAAATAAACTACTCTGAAACGACCTTCATTCAATCGGATGAAAAGCAAGAAGGTGGATACAAAGTTCGAATTTTCACTCCAGCTGAAGAGGTGCCATTTGCCGGTCATCCCACGCTCGGAACCGCATACGTGATACAGCACGAAATCATAGGAGCGCCCATAGAAACCATTGTTCTAAACCTCAAGGTCGGGCAGATCCCCGTAACAGTAACCTATACCGGGAAGCGCGTAGACGTTCTGTGGATGAAGCAGATACCGCCAACTTTCACTCACACGTTTGACACAAGTACGGTTGCAGAAGTGTTGACCCTAGACAAGAAAGAGATAGATGACCGCTTTCCCATACAAGAGGTCTCCACAGGACTACCATTCATCATAGTCCCACTGAAAACGATCAATGCCTTGAAAAAGGCGCGGATAAATCGAGACAAGTACTTCACATTGATCAGAGATACACAGGCAAAAGCGATACTCGTCTTCTGCCCCGAAACGCATACTGCCAAGAATGATCTTAGCGTCAGAGTGTTCGTCGACTACTATGGCATACCGGAGGATCCAGCGACCGGAAGCGGAAATGGATGTCTAGCCGGTTATCTAGTGAAGCACCGCTATTTTGGGAATGACAAAATCGACTTGCGCGTTGAGCAGGGCTACGAGATTGGGAGACCATCATTACTCCTCCTCAGAGCAAGAGACGACAAAGGGAGAATAGACGTGTCAGTTGGCGGAAAGGTTGTAATGGTGGCTAAAGGAGAATTCGTCTAGGTGAAAGAGAATCAAACCAACTGGCCAATCTCATCAACAAAAGATTCAACTGCAATTCAGCCTTTAGACTCTATCGAGCTCCGTTACGGTGCTCTACCCTTACGCCCTGTTTAGGCAGAGGTGGATCCGGATGGTCACTATTGCAACTGAGCGCCTTAAGCTGCGTGAGTTTGACCAAGATGATTGGGTATCAGTACACAAGTATGCGTCTGATCCGGAAGTAGTGCGCTATCTGACCTGGGGACCAAACAGCAGGGAAGACACCAAGAATTTCATAACGAAAGCCTTGACATACCAACGAGAGCAACCCCGAAGAAATTTCGACTTGGCAGTAATCTTGAAAGAAGAGGACACGCTCATAGGCGGATGTAGCATTAGAGTGTCAGATCCAGACAATCGCGAAGGATGGATAGGATATCTTATTAGAAGGCAATTCTGGAGAAGAGGATACGCAACCGAAGCCACTCGAGCACTTCTCGCCTACGGTTTCAACCAGCTGGGGTTGCACAGGATCTACGCTACGTGTGATACGGAGAATGTTCCCTCAACACGGGTCTTACAGAAAATAGGTATGCGTCGAGAGGGTCTTCTTAGAGAGCACAAGTTGCAGAAAGATAAATGGCGTAATTCCTACCTTTATGCCATCCTGGCCCACGAATGGAAGTCCCGGGATCTAATTGAGGTTTGAAAACATGGAAAATAGCAGAAAAGGCAAAGGGGCAGCAAAACTTGTAGGGCAACCTACGAAATTGGCTGATATGGTGGATTACCAAGACGGTTCAGTTGTGAGCCGGGAGATAATAGGCAGAAAGACTGGAACGGTAACTTTGTTCGCGTTCGACGAGGGGCAGGGACTGAGCGAACACACTGCACCATTCGACGCTATCGTTCAGATCATCGATGGCGAAGCAGAAGTAGCCATCTCAGGTAAACCTGTCCACTTGAAGGAAGGCGAGATGGTTATAATGCCTGCCAACAAACCGCACGCCCTAAAAGCTCTCAAGAGATTCAAGATGCTGCTGACAATGATAAGATCCTGAAAGATCAGGAAAGAAAATTAGAGAAATCGTGTAGTGTGGGAGTTGAAGATGACGGGAAGAAATGAGTGGGAGACCTTCTTCGACGGTCATGCTCCAGTATACATGAAGGAAGTCTTCACCCAGAACACTGTCAAGGAAGTAGACTTTGTTATTGAAGAGCTAAAGCTTCAACCAGGATGCAGTATCTTGGATATGGGATGTGGAACTGGACGCCACTCTGTGGAGCTTGCGAAACGCGGGTACAGGGTTACGGGCGTCGACATATCCTCAGGCATGCTGGCCGAAGCGGAAAAAGCAGCTACCGAGGCTGGTGTCAGGGTTGAATGGATACAAGCCGACGCAACGAAGTTTAAATCAAGAAAGACATTCGATGGAGCAATCTGCTTGTGCGAAGGAGCCTTCGGGCTACTCGCCTCAAGTGATCATCCTATTGGACACGATCTCGCTATTCTCAGCAACATCAACGCTGCTCTCAAGCCAGGATCTAAACTCATCTTGACAACACTCAACGCATTTGAAAAGATTCGAAGGTTTTCACAGGAAGACGTTGAAAAAGGAAAGTTCGACCCAGTAATGATGGTCGAGGTCTTCACGATGGAATGTGTTACACCTAGAGGCAAGAAGAGCGTGTTGGTCAGAGAGCGCGGGTATGTCCCGACGGAACTCTTCATGCTCTTCGGACAAGCAGACTTTGAAGTGGAACATATTTGGGGTGGAACCGCGGGAAACTGGGGACGAAGAAAGATCAACCTTGATGAAATAGAAGTAATGGTTGTTGCCAAGAAGCAACATAGGAAGAACCTTGCTTAGAAAAAAGAAGTGATGGACAGAGAGGGGTCTAATGAAGGAATTTGAGTAGGCAAACAACCCATTGGACTTCCTAATCCAATCTGTTAGAGAGTTTTCAAAACCTGCACTACTGTTCTATGGTGCTACACCTTATCCTTAAATAGTGTTTTACGATCATATAATAATTGGAGGCAGCCACCTGGATAGTAGTGATGCCACCAATATGACAGCTATAGAAATCAAGAATCGGTTAAGAAAGAGTTTGTCGAACCTAATATCCGCCTATGACAGCTATACTGTTGGCTTGCTGATCGCTGGGCTAGTGGTGATCGCGCTCGAGTTGCTCAGAGCAGCTTGAGGCATTGACTCACAAGGCGACTCCCAGCGGGAACGAGCACAGGGGAAAACGATGTCGCTGGCTTCCAGCATGCATTAATGGGGAAGTCAGTGAAGAAAGAGAGCTGATTTTGGAGATCTCGTTTGGCGCGACTCGTCTCTTTGCATGGCTCAGGTGTCCGCCGCTAGCGGCCAGCCTAAGGTTTTTATTCTACTTATTGTTGGATCAAGATCAAATGTCGCCCCCTCTGCAGGAGAGAGTCCAAATATGGAAGAGCCAGTAATCAGAGAAGCTAGGATCAGTGACCGTAAACCGGTAATCGAGTTTACCCAAGGCACCTTCTCTTGGGGGGACTACATTGAGCGAGTCTTCGACAAGTGGATAGCCGACAGGTTCGGCAAGCTACTCGTCGCCGAAGTCAATGGAGCAGTCATAGGATTGAGTTTTGTTAAATTAACCAAGAAAGGTGAGGTTTGGCTACAGGGAGGCAGAGTGGACAAGAACTACAGAGGCAAGGGTATAGGGAAAGCCATGATAAAAGAGTGCCTAAGAATAGCCAAAGAGGAGATGCGTGCCAGTGTCGCCAGGCTCATCATAGACAAAGTCAATTCAGTTGCCCAAAACGTGGCAACAAACCAGGGATTCAAAAAGATGTGCGAGTTCATTGAACTCGAGAGAAAAGCAGAGCATGTCAAGGATGCCTCACTCTTTCGTGGCGTGAAGGTCGCAGATGTAGGATCAACTCCTCGAGCTTGGCTGTTCGCTAGAAGTTCTCCCATCTTCAAGAAATCAGGCGGTCTCTACACGGTGCGCTTCGTCTGGTACAGCTTGGACGAAGAAGACTTTAGGCAATTCTCGTCTCAAGGGAAAACTCTGGTTTATGAACACGCTGGAAAGATACATGGGGTTATGCTTTTTGACGAGAGCGGAACAGAGGTTGGAGTTGAGAAAAGCGTTCAGTCATGCTATTTGGACAGCGACAGCAGCGCCGGTATTCGGGCATTGTCCAGTTTCTTGGTTAATCATGCAGCCGATAAGGGGCTTGAAACTGTCAAGTTGTGGACTTACTCCGACAAGGAAATCATTCATTCACTGAAGGAGATTGGTTTCAAAGGCGAAGAAGACGAGTCAACCGGGATACTCTACTTCAAGAGACTGTGAAGCTAGTCGTGATGTCGCCCAGCTAAACCCTTGTTAGTGGGAGCTAGGAGGATCTTGCGCAGAATTGATGAAGACACAAAGACATATAGCGCAAGGCTTTCCAAGAACAATCCTTGCCCCGAGTGTTATGGTTAGAAGCTTTCGACTTCCACCTATTCATCTGAGTACTCTGAAGTCGATAGCTATGTGATATCTTCTTGCGCCCACTTCGCGGACGATTCGCCATCCAACTGCTTCGCACAGCGAAACTCCACATCCCCGCATTTTCTTCCAAGCCTCATCAATTATCTTGTCAATTTGCTTATCGATCAGTCTTCCCGAGACTTCAGCGTAGAAGTTTATCACGCATTCGGCATCTTCTTTCAATGCTGCAGCAGCGCTGTCTAAGAACGAACCCGCATACTCAGGTAGAGGCATGATGACACGGTTGCATAGCCCCTTCAAGTTTTCCTTGCAGACCACGCCAGCGTCGCCTAGTATCGTTACAACTTTTCTCGTGCAGTGATTGATGGCAATGTTATCATTGGCAAGCTTGTGCGCAATGGGGTTCACATCGATCGTATAGATCTTCTCAACCTCGGGGCAGACTTTCGCCATGATTATAGCGTAAGTGCCTACACCACCAAACATCACCGACACAGTTTCCCCTGGCTTCACTTGCTTCGCTATTCTCATCCTTTCATAGGACAATCTTGGCGTGAAAAACACGTTGCTTACGTCCACAACGAATTTGCAGCCATGCTCACTGTAGACTGTTCGTCCAAGATTCTCAGCGACAGCGCCTCCAGTTCCACCAGGCTGCGCATCGATCCAGATTAGTTTCAGTTCCCGATTGCGTTCAACTTCCTCGGTTTCACCGACTACCCTAAATACTCTCGCCACGCGAGGGTGAACCTCATGGATCGCTTCTCCGACCTCCCTCTCATAGTCATCCAGCTCGTGGGGAAGCTTGACAACGGCAACATCACCAATGAGGTCATATGAATGATACATCATGCGGGCCTTCTCTGGCGGGATCAACTTGGATAACGCCTGCCGAATCCCAACCAACGATAAGCGCCTCAGTCCGTTAGTAATACTTATTATGATAAAACTATCACAGTCACCAATGAAACCGAAGAATATAGAAGTAACGTTCATCAACTCACATAACGGTATTCGTGACAGAAAATGGGAAAAGGTGGATCAAAGGGGGTTGCGATTTGACTGGTTCTAAGCCTTCACTGCAAGTCCTCTCAAAAAACGATATTGAAGAAGTCTATGAAGCTTCACTCAACATACTATCTACGACAGGGATTATATTCAAGAGCGAAAGGGCCATCAAGACGCTCGCACAGGCCGGAGCACAAGTTGACAAAACAAGTGGAGTAGTCAAATTCTCCAAAGACATTGTATGGAAAAGCCTGCAGAGTTGCCCGAAGTCTTTCAATCTGTATTCGCGTGATGGGAAAACTGAGCTTCACGTTGGGGGAGACAATGTATACTTCAACCCAGGTTCAGCTGCCCTCAACCTCTTGGATACCAAATCAACAAGCTCTAGAAGACCTGTTTCAAAGGACTTCGTTGAATTCATCAAGGTCGCAGAGGAACTACCCAACATACACGCTCAAAGCACCGCCCTTGTCTGTGGCGACGTGCCACAGGAAGTCGCAGATCGGTATAGGTTGTACCTTGTCCTGAAGTACTCCGCGAAACCCATAATTACAGGAACCTTCACGCTCGACGGAACAATTGCGATGAAGAACATGCTCTCACTTGTCGTTGGGGGAGATAATAGACTTGCAGAGCGACCAACCGCCATATTCGATTGTTGCCCTTCACCGCCCCTACTGTTCAGCGAGATAACCGCTGAGAGCTTGATTGACTGTGCACAGTACCGAGTACCTGTCGAACTCATCTCAATGCCACTCATGGGTGCAACGGGACCAGTGACTATTGCAGGTTCCTTAGTTCAGCACACAGCTGAGACTCTGAGCGGAATTGTACTCGCGCAATCGGTTCAACGTGGCGCTCCAGTGGTTTACGGTGGCTCGCCAAGTGCCTTCGACATGCATTACGGGACAACCCCAATGGGCGCCCCTGAAACAATGTTAATCGACATAGCGTACGCCCAAATTGGAAAGTGGCTAGGTTTACCGACCCACTCATACCTAGGGATGTCAGATTCAAAAGTCGTGGACGCACAAGCAGGGCTTGAAAGCGGAATCGGCGCTGTGATGGGTGCGCTGGCCGGGATAAACATCATATCAGGTCCAGGAATGCTCGAGTTCGAAAACTGCCAGTCAATTGAGAAACTTGTGATAGACAATGAGATATGCGGTATTACCCTGCGCATAGCAAAAGGCTTCGAAGTAAACAACGAAACCATGGCAATAGAGGAACTCAAGAACAGAGGCAGAAAAGGGAGCTTCATATCCGTTCCACACACACTGAAGTGGTTCAGGAAGGAACATTATTTCCCCAGTGAAGTCATCGACAGAGCAAACAGAAATCAGTGGATTGAAAATGGAAGCAAGGACATCTTAAAACGAGCCAAGGAGCAAGCCCAATCAATCCTAGAAAAAGCGAAATCCAAGAAGGCCGTCCCCGATACCATTGAACGAGTACTCACCAAAGCTATGCTGACGGAACTAAAGAAGTTCGGTGTCAGCAAGATTCCAGACAAGGGAACAGCTTGAAGTTGAATCCTATACTCCGAGACCTTAATCAAAGGACTATTATAACCCTTCGCTCCTAGAATAGCTTGGAGTTAAACCTCACCATGAGCTCAACATCAAGCTAGGACTCTACAAGAAAAATGGTCACAGGGGGAATCTCTTCGATGATCCGCGGAGTTTACGTCCTGCGCAGAAGCGATGGAACCATACTCTTCCACAAGGCTTTCGGTGAGGAGAAACTTGACGAGGTGCTAATCTCAGGCTTCCTCGTAGCCGTATCCCAATTTTCATCAGAGGTAGGAAGCGGCGAAATGGACTCAATAGTGATGAAGAGCCTCAAGTTCGTCTACGGAGCATTCGAAGACACACTGATAGTCTTCTACGTCGACCGTGAAGACGACGATCAATTTGTGAGGGAAGACATCAGGAAGATCGCCAGCCAATTCCTCTGGCTATTCGCAGAAGAGATAAGGACATTCAAAGGCGGTGACATTGGTAGGTTCAAGAGGTTCGACCCCGAACTCGAAAAAATAATTCACGAGGAGGCAAGAGTCAAAATAGTGCTTATCGGTGAACCCAAAGTGGGGAAAACAACAATCGCCCGAGTCCTAGCCAAAGAGGATCTGCCAACTAAATACGAGGCGTCCTCGGTACCGATAATAAAGAAGGTAACCCTAGACAAGTTTGAGACGCTTATATGGGACATCCCCGGCGAGGGTCTCGAAGGGAAAGGGTGGGAGCAACTCATCAGAGGCGCCGGGGTAGTCTTCGTAGTAAGCGACTCAACGATGGAAAACGCAGCAAAATCAAAATCGTTGGTAAGCAGAATACAAAACGCGGCAAAAGGAGCAGCGGTATTCGCCATAGCGAACAAGCAAGACGAGAACACAGCGGGAAACCCAGCCCTGATAGAACGCATGCTCGGTGTCCCAACCTACGGTTTCTCAGCAATGAACCCAACTGCTCACGATGACGTCATCACAATAATCAGAGAAAGCATCATGATATCAAGAAGCGGAAAGAAAAAAGGAGACATTCAATCAGGGGTCGCCGACGAGCTACTAAGATTGAAGCTTGAGGTAGACTCAACCAAACGTGAAATAAAGGAAGTAAAAGACATCTTGGGAATCCTGGTTAGGAAGATGGTGCAACTCGAGAAACGATAGAGAAACGCATCAGCGTCGAGTACTCTTCATCTCATATTCGTCTTGCTGGACGTCTCTTCTCTTCAACTAGTTTGTTAGCGTTCCGGTTGTTTTGATCCGCAGAAGTGGCATTCTTCCGATGCAATAGGAATACGCTTCCCACATCTGATACAGATTTCCAGGAATGATTCAGGCGTCTCGCCCCTTCTCTTTTCCTTCAAAAGAAGCTGTCTGGCTGCTTCATCTGCTTGTAGCTCGACTTTTCCGCATTTGGGGCATACGTAGATGTCAAAGGGTAGCGTACTTTCCCCCATTTGAGCCACCGCCCCGAATGCGAGTGAGCCCCATCCAGGTCCTCCACCTATCCTGAATGGAAATGTGCCAAAGGATTGCATCTCAACGTTGCAGTTGCTGCACTTTGCCGAATGATGCCCCTCAGAATCATTTCCAACCAAGATCCCATCCCCGTATACAGACTCCACTGATAGTTATAATAGTCTATAGTCTTGTCTCTACACCGGATGCTCTCTTCTCCGGTTCAGTTCATTAGAGTTTTCCTGTTTTGATCCAGCTGGGAGGGATTGGTTCTTTTTCGTCCTCTAGAACACGTAGCGCCTTTGCGACTCTTGTTCTAATTGCAGTGCTCTTGTCATCTTGGAAAGTCTTAATCCTAGCTGTAATCTCTCTTCTCATGCTTCTGATTCTTCTACCCCAGAAGACAAGACTGACGATCGCCCAGCTTCTCACGAAAACACTCTCATCTTCCAAGAGACGGAACAAGGCAGCAAGGACTGCATTAGTTTCTTTTTCGGGGAACTCGACGTTTCCAAATATCATGGCAAGATGCCATTTGACCATCGGAACCTTTTCTGTCGATGCCATTCTGATGAATTGCGACGTAAGCGGACGCAACAACTTCGGATTTGTTCGAGAGATTCTCTCAAAAGCATGGGCTGTCCTTGCGCGTACCACATCAACGGGTTCATGTAGCCCCTCAACCAATTTCGGAAGTAGCGTTGGGTTCTTAATCACATCTTCTGCCACTTCATTAGCTCTGCCGTCTGAGGCTAGGTTACCGCCAATTAATCTCTCAAGGAGTTCGTTCATCTCATCTCCTCTTCTGCCAGCATTGCTTCAAGTCTGTAGACAATGCCATTTACCCACCACTGTTAAATACAACTAGAGCGCATTTCCTTTAACTATTCCTATCAGCCAAGTAAGGAACCATGGTGCGAGAGAGAATGAAAGCAGGGAACGTGTACCGCGTCTACAAGGCGAAAGACGGGCGGAAAGTTGTTCTAAGGGCCCTCAGATGGGAAGACTTAGATGACGCTTTGGAATTCGCAAACTCCCTAGTCGAGGAAGGAGCTGAAATCATGCTGGATCAGAAGCAGACCAGGGAGCAGGAGGTCGACTGGCTAGCACGGGCTCTTTCAGAGGTAGAAAAAGGCGAGAAGATATACGTTGCCGCTGAAGTTGACGGAATGTTGGTAGGAAATTCCCACGTAATTAGAATCAGCGCAAGACGCCAATCTCACCTCGGTGTACTGGGGATTGCTATTAGGAATGGCTACAGAGACATTGGAATCGGAACAGAAATGATGAGAGTCCTGATCGACCAGTCAAGGAAGATGGGTTTAAAGACGCTGATCCTTGACATGTTCGCAGACAATGGACGTGCTAGACACATCTATGAGAAAGTTGGATTCAGAGAAGTCGGAAGAATACCCAAAGGACTCTTCAAAGACGGGAAATATATAGATGAGATAAGAATGGCATTAGAACTCTGAATGAGATCTGGATCCGGAAGTCACAGAAAAATAGTGGGGGAGCGCCCGCCGCCGAGGGCTTGAACTGCGATGTTTCCAAGTGAAACTAAATCGTGTTCTCATTCTGCGAAGCTTTTCAGCAGGTCATGTGCTGACAGAGTTCCAACCACGGATCCATCAGCCCCAATTATAATTAGGTGATGAGATCCGGCTGCACCCATAGTCTTGATAGCGACCTCGATGGTTTCTTCTTCACCCAACATGAGGCAGGGCCTCAAGCCTGTTAGCTGGCACATGCTCATGAAGTCCTTCGAGACCGTTCCGCGCATTATTTGCTCTACTTTGACCTTGCTTGCATCCTCTGGAAGATTCTCAAGCAAATCCTTGAAGACATAGCTCTTCATTGCCATGAAGATATCTGCGTCCGTGATAACCCCGACGTAATCTTTCCCTGACTTCACTATTGCTATATCAGTGTCTTTCTCAGCCATGTTCCTAGCGACTTGCGCCAACGTTGCGGTGGGACTAACAAACACCGGTTTGCTCTTCATGTATTTCTTAACTGTTTCTTTGAGTTTCACCAAGTTGTAAACCCTCCCATCACGAATTTTCTTCCCTCAACACATCGAGGGATACTGATCTTGATTCATCTTATTATCTAACTGATTTTAAAATGTGTTGGTGACTCTAGAAAATGTTGTGGGAGATTATAGAGTTGCCGGTAGAGCAGTGACGCTAAAGCGCATTTAGGAGTACCATGAATCAAAATTTGCCGTGTCGTCCCTTGCCCTTTGTGAAGCGCGCAGCACCTTCAAAAGTTTCGCCGCTCTCGAGAGTCTTCAACCCATGCTTGAACTCTCTATCCATCGCGTCCTTCAAGGTCAACCCAGACTGCTCATATGCAGACAACCTATCCTCCTTCATGCAAGTCTGTGGAAACGCTGCGATCTCTTGCGCAAGTTTCTCAGCCTCAGGTCGAGAAGCACCAATGTCGACAACACGATTCGCCAAACCCATAGCCAAAGCCTCTTCTGCACCTACAGGTCGACCAGTAAGAATCATGTCGAGCGCTCTGCTCAACCCGATAAGCCTAGGTAGCCTCACGGTGCCACCGTCCATCAACGGGACCCCAAACCTGCGGCAGAAAACTCCGAATACGGCATTGCGTTCAACCACACGAAGATCACACCAAAGTGCGAGTTCAAGTCCTCCTGCGACTGCATAGCCCGCAACTGCAGCGATTACTGGCTTGGACAAGAGCATTCGACTAGGTCCCATTGGTGCGTCTCCCGTCCCTGCAATCCTGTTGGCATAACCCTTGGCGATCGCCTTTAGGTTTGCCCCAGCGCAGAAACAACCGCCCGAGCCCCAAAGGACAGCGACACGCGCTCCTTTATCCTGCTCGAACTCTCTAAAGGCATCTGCCAAGGCCTTTGCAGTGGGCCCATCTACAGCATTCTTGACTTCAGGATTATCCATTATTACTGTGGTTACAGCATCCTTCTTCTCAATTTTGATTCCCATTATCCGACACTTCGATCGCCTATTCTCGATTCCCCAATTGGTGGTGACTTGTCACATCAATTGGGCTGCACATCAACTATGTTTTTAGCTTTAGCTTATTATGGTTAGTGGCGAGAACACAGAGTCCCGGCTGCATTCAAACCCTGACTCCTTTTTTTGGCCCTTTAATCATCTACCCCGCGATAGATTTCTTGCTCCAGTGAGCGCCACATCATTAGGAAATAACATAAGCTTTAAATAAGTATGTTAAAAGGTAACGGAATGCAGTCGATGTTTGGCAATACCCAACAAGAAGTGAGATCTTGGTGATGCGGAATGGTTGACAAGAACCCTAAGACTTCGACCAATGCAGAGAAGGTGATAGACACATTGGGCAAGAGATGTCCGATGCCCATCCTCATACTCAGAGATAGTCTTGACGGTGTTGAAGTAGGCAAGGTCGTTGAGTTGATCGGTGATGACATAGGCATGAAGATGGATATACCTGCTTTCTGTAAGAGAACGGCCCATCAGCTCATGAAGACTTGGGAGGATAAGGGTACTTTCCACTTCCTAGTAAAGAAAGGGAAATGAGAAACGAAAGACCATCAACAGGTGGACCAACTAATGAGCTCCTTTGCCTTCATGGTGTGTACGGCACCCTATACTTTCGAGAACTCCGATACTCTTTATGCGATGATTGACGCTCTTTTGGAACTGGGTCACAAGGTTAGCGGAGTGTTCTTCTACATCGACGGCGTCATAAACATCTCCAAAAACATCAAGATCGAAGCCGGTGTCAGGAACCTACCAGCAAAACTTCAGGCAATAGTCGATAGGGGCATTCCCGTTGTGGCATGCAGTGCATGTTCCGACTACCGCGGTGTTAGAGCGGACGACATAGCTAAAGGGACCAACCTAGCTGGACTAATGACACTCTCAGACTACATCGAAGCTTCTGACAAGATAATCGTTTTCGGTATGTGAAGCGCATTTAGAGGAAAATGGTGAGTTAAGATGTCAAACCACAAGGTAATGGTAATTTTCAACAAAGCTCCTTACGAGCGAATCTCAATGGCTGAAGGAATAAGGTGCATCACAGGCGTAGTGACGATGGGAATCGAAGGAACCACAGTACTCATCGACGATGGCGTATACGCACTATTGAAGAATCAGGATCCCACTGGTACCGGAGTCGAATCAATTGCAGCTTGGCTCAAACTCCTAGAGTCAAACAAGATTCCGATCAAAGTTATGGGTGAGGCGCTTTCAGAGAGAGGAATTCAAGAAAAGGATCTACTGGAGCTTGACACTCTTGAGATAATCTCAGCGCCAGATTTGGCTCAACTAATGTTGGACTACAGTTCCGTATTCGTCATCTGAACGACAAGCTAGGTGATGGCGGTAGCATGATTGTATATCTTCTGGGGAAAAGTCCATTTGAATACCGATCTACCGAAACCTACTTGGATTTAGGTGAGCAACAGAGTCGCGCTGGGGTAGATGTCAGGATAATTTTCCTTCATGGGGGCACCCTAGTGGCTAGGAGGAAAAACCGATTCGAGGAGCGCTTACAAAAACTAATTAATGCAGGTGCGAAGATCTACGTTCGCAAAGAGGATCTGGATGCAAGGGCCATAAATCGTCACTCAATGAGCAACTTTGCGTCTCCCATCAACACGCTCGAGATTATGAAGTTAGCTGCTGAGTCGGATACACTCGTATCAGTAATATAGCTTGATGTCTTCAGAATTCTTAAAATCACAGTATGCTAGCCTTTTCTTGGCTGGCTCAGTCTTCTTCGCTGAATGGAATATGCCAAAACAATGAGCAAAGCGGCTGTCGTTAGTACACTTGAAATAACGATGACTGCAATATTGTCAGTCTCCATGATGAACGCGGCAGAAATTCCGCCAAGAAATATGCCGAAATAGAGAATCCGATGGCCTTTTAGTAACGGGGAGAATTCTGAAATGATAGTCTTCGAATACTTGGCTAGCAAGATCATCACAACTGCGAAAACCACGAACGCGACTACAAGTGTGTACGTGATCCCTGACCAATAGTCACCGAATGTGAGCAGAAGCCCGATTTCGTCTCCAATAAGACCGCCTCCAGCGCCGAAAAGAATCGCAGCCATCCGGTCGATTCGTTCCTTCTCGTAGCTGATTCCTAGCCAACCACCTATTACAAGCATGGCCAAACCGAACCAGAAATGATGATTATGCAGACCACCCCCAACCAAGACAGTATTCGGGAAGATGGTCGTGAAGGTCCTTGCGACCAAGAATGCACCTATAAAGGAAACAAGGGCTAATACGGAAAGATGGGGATTTGCACCTTTCGTCCCTTGAGAAGACACTATGCTTTCACGCTCTACTGCTATTCCCAGTCTAAGATCTATTTAGGGTTTTTCGAATGCCTCTATGAGTTGTCTGTGCCACTTCCTGATCTTCTCTCTGTACGCAATTCGTTCATCAGGGTCAAGAACCCTTTCAGGCCACTTTCCTAGCTGTTTTGCGAGGACTTCCATCTCATATGCATCAAAGTTTCCGATCAGCTTGTTGATCTCTTGCTTTGAGGCCGTCATCGCTTTCGCGATCTCTCCACAAGATTTCGTGAGACTCATGACTATTCCGCGAAGCAACCCGCTTACAACTGACTCTGCTCGCTCAACCGATTCCACTGGCTCTACTGGAGCAGGAGGGAAGGCTAACGAGGGTCTCACCTCTTCAGGGATACCCAAGACATCCATCAGAGTCTTAGCAAGCTTGATATGAACCTCACCAAGAGCCGAAATCCGGAAGATCGCCTCTTCCAGTCTCCTTAACGAATATGAAAGACTCTTGTTCAAGGCTGCCAGCGACTTCTTGATGGAATCCAGCGTCCTCGAAATGTCCTCTTCTGACCCAACTGCCATTATCGAATTCTCTCCTAGCGCGTTTCGTTTCTCCTAGTAATACATTGTTTCTGTTTAGAACTGTTCAAGCGTGTCCCTGAGTTGTTGAGTCCAACTTTTGATTTTTCGCCTGTATGCTTCCTGTTCTTCGGTATCAAGTAGCCTGTCAGGTTCTTTATTCAACTGCTTTGCAAGGACATCCATCTCATATGTATCAAAGTTTCTGGTTGCCTCAAGGATCTCATCCCTTGAAACTGTAACGGCTTTAGCTATCTCTCCACATGGCTTTTGCAGGCTTCTTACTATTGGGCGCAGAAAACCGTTTGCCAACGTTTCTGCTCTCTCAGCCGACCATATGGCTCCAGGTGGAGCGGGAAGAAAGTCTGTTGGAAGCTCCTCCTGTTCAGGGATATTCAGGACTTTCATTATTGTCTTTGCAAGTTTAATGTGGATCTCGTTGAGACCCGATATTCTTGCAGTAGCCTCATCTAGTCTCGCCAGTGCCTCTGCAAGGTTCTTGTTCAACCTTTCAAATGACTTCTCGATGGAACTCAGTATCTTGAGAGTCCAGCCCTCTTGGTATTCAGCCATTGCCGCTCGTCCCTGCTATACTCGGTTTCTTGGGTCAATTAAGAGTCGCTAGCTCAACACTAGACAAGTAGTCTCCCAAACATAAATGGTTATCTTCGATGGATCTACCCGAGGAGCCGTTCAGTTTGATCTTAAAGTTTTAGAGAGAGGAACACACCACTATATAGTAAGAACGGCAGGTGATAGATATGGCTTTGAGAGTTCGTATAACTCCCATAGGCCCCCCAGGCACTGCACCAGTTTCTG
>JAUQYT010000205.1 GCA_030587605.1 Candidatus Njordarchaeum guaymasense | reverse complement strand
TCCTTGCAGGTTGTTTCTTCGTTAAGTAGCCGTGGATCCAAGGTGCTTATAGCAAACATCAAATCGTTTGTCGGAACACTTCTGATATTTGTCGGACTGGATCTGTTCATTGTTGTTCCCACGATATCGGGCTTTTGGTTCGGTTCGCCTCTCCCGGCCGTTGGCCTTGACGTTCCAATAGAGTTCTTGGAATCCGAGAGTCGGAATGCGACTATCTTGAACGTAGTGAGATTGACTGGGTGGATTGGACAGATTTTTACCTATTCGGCAGTTGCGAAGAGCTTAGCTCCCACCCCTCTTCCTCCCGTTTTTGATTCTCCACTGTTCTCATGGTTGTGGAGTTTGTCCACATTCTATGTTCCACTCCTTGTGCTTGTCGCGCTACTGATGCCGGCAAAAGGCATGTTTGATGTCTTTACCCGGTGGCTGTCAGTCGTTGCTTTGTTCCTTGCGAAAGGCATTCAAGAACCCCTTGGGGCCATATATCATTGGCTTTTCACCAGTTTCCCTCTGTTCATGATGTTCCGCTCAAACAGCAAGTTTCTTGTGCTTCTTTCGTTCTCCCTTGCCGTCCTAGCGGGTCAGGGAGCAAACCGCATATGTTCGTTAATCCGATCCAAGAGAAGATGTGCAAGCGCTCTCTTGACCACATTGCTCATAATTCCAGTCATCTTCTCGAATTGGCCGGCCTTCACTGGCGACTTCCAAGGTCAAGTTCGCCCTTTTAGCATTCCACGGGATATCTTGGAAACCCAAGAGTTCCTCCGCCAGTATCCTGGGGACTTCCGGACTGTTTGGTTGCCCCTAAGGCTCGGGAACACGGAGGCAGCATGGTTTAACTGGACGGATAGTCCGCCCATGGTCGACCCAGCTGGAAACCCAAACAGTTTTCCCAAGCCTATTGTGGGTGTCAATATGGGCCAGTTTTCGCATGCTGATAATTTCATCGCTTTCCTCTACGCTACACTATATGGAAATAGAACTTCTCATGTTGGACAACTTCTGGATCTGTTGAATGTGAGATTTGTAATTCTGCGCTCTGATGTCCTTGATACAAATGGAATAATCCCAAGAGAGTGGGAGACACTATACGAGATCCTACTATCCCAAGAGGACTTGATCCTCCGGAAGCAATTCGGCGCAATATACGTCTTCGAGAACAAGTGGTCCTCTCCTCACATTTCTATCTCAAACAGTCCCGCACTGGCATTCGGTGACAAGGATGCGATGATCTTTCTGTCAGAGATTCCAGGACTTAGACTCAGTGAAACGCCGATGTTCTTCGTGGACGATATCTGCCCAACGACCATTTCTCAAATCGGATCTATGCAGCCGACACTTATTTGGGCAAACAAATGGGTTGGATTGGACGACCTCGCTATGTGCCTTACGAATGAAAGATTCTTTGTACAACCTTCGCTTTTTGCTAAGTCGAGTCTTGACCTTAGGGCTGACTGGGTAAGGAGCACGTCTAGTTATGTTGAAGCTGAATTGGAGTGGAAGAGCTTTCTAGACTTCCCGCATAAGATGCTAGCGGGTGTGCCTCCACGAAGTTTGGCTGTGACTCGGGGAAAAAAGCCACTTACAGTCCGTTTTCACGAGGACCTGGAGGCAGAATATGCCGTGTGGATCCGAACATTTCGGGGGAATGACGAAGGGGATCTTCAGGCCGTGCTGGACGGCTCCGTTGACTTCTTAATACGGCAAAGAGCCAACCCAGAGGTCGGGCTAGTCTGGTGCAAGCTCGGAACAGTTCAGCTAGCTGCTGGGGAACACTACCTAGTCCTAAGGAACCTTGGCGGTTTGAGCGTTATAGACAGGATAGCAATCATTCCCACATATCAATATCAGGCGACACGAGATCTTGCTCGAAAATTCTTGTCGAATCCGAACATGCGAAACGTTATCTTACTGAGAGGGATTGATGCAGAACCCGCGGATCAGCAGAGCGGAATAATCGCTTTTCAGGAAGGCAAACCCTACCTTGGAGAAGGCGCTTTGGAGGTGGCTGGTAATCAGACCATTAGATACGATTTCCCAATCCCCCAAAGTGGCCGATATTCGATTGCCATTCGCAGTCAAAGTCCAGAACGAATGCGTCTTAGTTTGTACGACAAGACATTTCTCACCTCGCGAGGTCCTGGTATGAGATGGATCAAGGCAGGAACAGCGTACCTTCCGGCAGGCACAAACCACTTAGCCGTCGAAGTGACATGTCGCGCCATTATCGATAAGGTCATACTCTACTCCGATAATGAAGACCAGAGCAGGATCGGAGAGATTCGAGTATTGCGACATGACAACAGCTTTTCTCCCTCTTATTATGAAGTCGATCCAACATCGTACAAGGTTTCTTTTGCATCCCCATCAGACTGCATAGTCGTTTTCCTAGAGAGGTATGATCCCAGTTGGCTACTCTACGACGAGAACCGCAGCGCATCAACTCCCGCTCCGGTTTTCGGATATGCGAACGCATACTTCGTGAGAGCCGGTAGTTACAACTTGAAATTTAGGGTCCAAGAGTACGTCTCCTTAGGGTTCCGACTGTCTGCAGCTGTGGCCTTGGTGCTGTTCGTCTCGTCAGTTGTCAACACAGAATGCTGGAGACGCCTATTTAGGGCTGCCCGATCTCGAGCAAGCTGAGCCGAGCTCTCTGTCCATGCTGCCTCGTCTGGCAACAAAGAGCAAGGCTCCGCCTGCCTCTTGACTTCTCAGAAACAAAGTTAGCGTTCTAACAAGAAAGGGGAGACAGAAGAGTCTCCACAGGACCTTCAGTTGCCCTTGACTCATACCGAGTTTTCGAGCCATGAACTGCGCTATAGCCATGAAATCCCATACTCGAACAGTTGTTCTGGGAAGATAATCCTTCATGTAAAGAGGCTTTAACCCGACTTGCGTCAGCATCTGTTCCCATTCGGTAGCCGAATTACAGTTAAAGTGATTCAGAAAACGGTTCCTCTGGGCGCCGTACAAAACCGCCGCGCGTTTCAAACATACCAGATCCAATACCCAACTTCCAAACAAGTAGTAGCGAAACTTGTTGCTGGGTACCGTTGCGATCAAGAACCCGCCTGTGTCGACCACGCGTGCGATTTCACGCAAAACTCGCATGAGATCCGGTACATGCTCCAGAGTGGAGTTGCTGAACACGACCTTGAAGGTGCTCGACTTTAACGGCATATGCCGAGCGTCCCCGCAGATTACACAGCAATAGGTCCGCAGTGACTTTGCTTTCTCAAGATCTTGTTCGCTCAGATCTAGTCCCATATCTACAAATCCACTCCCGAACAGTTTCTTCGCAAAATTCCCCTCGCCGCATCCAAGATCCAGAATTGGATGTTGCACGTCGGCTTCGGAAAGCGCTTTCATAATTTCAAGATACTCGAATGTTCGCCAGAATGTGGTGGCGCAATCGAAAACGTCTAGAAACTCGAGAAAAACACTGCTGACCCACTCCCGGAAGGCAAGTGCCGATCCTCGAAATTGTGGTGGCAAGGTGCTTTCACAGCTTCAAGACCATGCCCACTCTACAATCCTATCATTGTAGAGGGATGTCGAGGGGGGAGAGCAAAGTACAACCACGTTTTGAGCGAGTCTTTCATGTGAGAAAGCTTCTGGCGTTGGTAGCGCGGTGCTAAAGATGATGAGAATCACGGAGCTTAAGATGAGTAGCTGATGAGCGAATGCCACTCCCCGCAAACTTGTCACTTATCTCAAATCACTTCTGTCAAGGACTTTTCGTGCAGATTTAGAACCTGTTTTTGGGTTGCGAAATATGGATCCTTTGACAGCCTCGTTTCTAGTTCCTGAAGATCCTTAACAGTGTTCACGGTTCCCCAGAAACCGTTGTGCAGGTAGCCTTTCAGTCTGCCTTTAGCTGCTAGACATGGGAAGGTTTCTCTCTCAATATTTCCTTTCGATGGTAGGAACTCCCTTATTGCATCTTGAAAAACGTATACTCCTACGCTAACCAAGTAGTCTCTCAACACCGGCTTCTCTCGGAAGGAGACGATATCGTTCCGGTTATTGACCTCGACGATGCCGAAGGGGCTTCGAAGAGGCGACAACGCAATCGTTGCGATTCCCTTATTCTCAATGTGGAAGCGAGCGAACGTACTGATATCAATGTCAGTGATCTCATCTCCATTTGTGGCAAGGAAGAGATCATCATCGACGTATTTCTCGATGGCGAGGCGAAAACCTTCGCCTGTGCCACCTTCAACCGTATGCTCGCTGTATATGATATTGACGCCAAAACTCTTCCCGTCGCCAAAGTAATCAATAATAGCATCCTTCTCGTATGCAACGCCAATTACGATATTGGACACATTATTTCGTTCAAGCCAGCCAATAACCCACTCAAGTAAAGGCTTACCCGCTACTCTTATCATTGCTTTCGGCAGGTTATTCGTCAAGGGTCTAAGACGAAGCCCTGCTCCTCCCGCCAGAACCACAGCCGTCTTAATAGGTGAGCTCATCTCTCAAGTTCTCCAATTTGAGGCTTCCACATTTCGATTGTTAGCCTCAAACCATCCTCCAATGTGACTGAGGGGGCCCAGCCCAGCATCTTTCGTATCTTTGAGCTGTCAAGTACGATATATTCAGTGTCGAGTTTCGAAGATCTCATTGGATAACCTGGGGGATAACTGTTGGGAATGATAGCCCCCTTGAAATCTGATAGCTCAGCTACCTTTCGAGCAAGTTCGATGTTCGTAACGGGATTATTTGGAGAGACGTTGAATACCTGTCCAATCGCTTCTTCATTCCTAAGTGCTAACATGTATGCGTTCACATGATCTTCGACGAACATGTAGTCCCTTGTGTGCTCCGGGGCACCGACGTACACGGGTTGCCCCCTTAGCATAGTGGTTATCAAATACTCCACAAAGAATCCTTTTTCGCCAATTCGGCCGTAGGTGTTGTTGCACCTCAGCACTGTTGATTTCAGCCCGTATACTTTGATTGCCATCTGAAGATATTCGTCCAACGCAGACTTGGAGACGCCGTATGGAGAGGATGGATGGAGAGGCGCATCCTCCTTTGTCGGAACATTAGTAGGCTGCCACCCATACACTTCGGCCGTAGAAGCGGCAATCAAGTGTGCTTTGGGAGCACGCTCAACTACTGCATGAACCAAATTTGCCGTGCCAAACAAATTGACCCTTAGATATGGAAAAGGGTTATCGAAGCTGAGTCTCACTGGCGTTAGAGCACCCAGATGAATGATCGCCTCGGGGTTACAGTCTTCGATTGCGGATTGTAAAGAGTGATAATCAGTTAGATCTCCCTCTACAAAACGAACGTTCTCAACTACTTGGGACAATGCCCTAAGATCTCTGTGGCTTGCATGTCTCAACAAGGCGTAAACTTCGTATCCGCTCGTTACTAATCTCTGAGTTATGTTTGAGCCGATGAACCCTGTAGCTCCGGTAATGAGTACAACAGACATTTTCTTCTCACGTTCGTAGACTCTTTGACTTTAACAAGACGTTTTTGTTGGAGTTAATGTCAGTAGTTTCTTTCAAACTATATTAGCTTAGCTGAATCTTAAGGTTTAGAATGTTGATCGGTGGAGTTCTTATCAAACGCCTTGCCTATCTGTTTAGGTGAATTCGTCGCAGGATGTCTCAAATCGCCAGGGTCATCTGTCATCAGAAGACTGCCCAGCATTGCCTTTAACCCTTCATGATAGACTTCGGACAACTCGCCTGCAATACCAG
>JAUQYT010000262.1 GCA_030587605.1 Candidatus Njordarchaeum guaymasense | reverse complement strand
GTTGAACCTGAACTCTCGCCAGAACTTAAGCAACTGCTTCAGTGGGCAGACGAGATTAGAGCCCTTGGAGTTAGAGCCAACGCTGACGAACCGGTAAACGCGAAGAGGGCGAGGGAATTCGGAGCGGAAGGCATCGGTCTCTGCAGAACCGAAAGAATGTTCAACGCTCCAGACCGCCTAAACATAGTGCACAAAATGATCCTCGCTGAGACTATTGAGGAGCGGAAGAAGTATCTTGACCAACTGATGCCTATGCAAAAGAAAGACTTCAAAGAGATCCTTAAGGTGATGGAAGGGCTAGACGTGACTATCAGATTACTAGACCCACCACTCCATGAATTCCTACCAAGCCTAGAGCAGCTTCTTGAGGAAAGATACAGACTCAATGGTGAGCGTGCTGACCAATCAAAAATCGCTGAGAACGAAAAAATGCTGCGCAGAGTGAGGCAACTTACGGAAGTCAACCCAATGATGGGGCAGCGCGGAGTAAGAGTCGGCATCGTGATGCCCGAAATATACGAAATGCAGACAAGAGCGATAATTGATGCGGCCATTGAACTAGCAAGGGAAAAAGTGAACGTTAGACCAGAGATAATGCTACCCAATGTCGGCAGCGCTGAAGAAATGAAGTGGGTCAGAGAAAAAGTAGAAAAGGTAATCCACGAAGTCATGGAAAAAGCTGGCATCAAAGTAAGGTATCGAATAGGTACAATGATGGAAGTGGTTAGGTCATGTCTCGTAGCCGATAAGATCGCTGAGTACGCAGAATTCTTCAGCTTCGGCACAAACGATCTAACACAAGGAACGTTCAGCTTCAGCAGAGAAGATGCGGAAGCAAAGTTCATAACAAGGTACCTCGACGAGAAGCTCTTACTTAACAACCCCTTCGAAGTTCTGGACAGGAGCGGCGTCGGCAAGCTAATGGCGATGGCAGTAGAGCTAGGAAGGAAGACTAGACCCGACATCAAAATAGGCATCTGCGGTGAACACGGAGGAGAACCCGACTCAGTCGAACTATGCCACCAACTAGCGTTAAACTACGTAAGTTGCTCACCATTTAGAGTCCCAATAGCAAGGCTGGCAGCAGCCCAAGCAGAGATCAAATACCCAACGAAAAGGAAGACAACAACAACGAAAGCAAAGAAGTAGCCAACAACTCTAACACTGTTTCTTCAAGCAGTTTCATCAGGCGAGAGAGTTCCTAGGATGAAGACTCCTTCGCCCCATTCTTGTTTTCATCACTCACAGAAGGAATATCTTTTTATTGGGACTTGACTGTTTTATTCCATCTAGAAATAGGGGCGCAGGGAAGATGGAATTATTCGAGGTCATCAAGAACCGAAGGTCCGTGAGATCCTACCAGGACAAGGAAGTTGATGATGATAAGCTTCGGAAGATTCTTGAGGCTGGAAATGCCGCTCCTTCAGCAGGCGACCTACAGGCGTATGATATCGTCGTAGTTAGAAATCGTGAGCAAAAGGAAGCGTTAAGCAAAGCCGCATTAGGCCAGGACTTCATAGCCCAAGCTCCCGTTGTTCTAGTCGTCGTGGCTAACCACAAGAGATCAGCGATGAGATACGGTAAACGAGGTGCCGAGTTGTATGCTGTTCAAGACGCAACCATAGCAACGTCCTACATGCAATTGGCTGCAACAGCCTTGGGACTATCTACGTGCTGGGTTGGAGCATTCGACGATAAGGCTACTGCAAAAGTAATTGGAGCAGACATGAGTAATGGTCTCATACCCGAAGCCATTCTGCCAATCGGATACGCAGGAGAGTCACCTAGAGCGACACCACGGAGAAAGCTCTCACATCTCGTGCACCAAGGGAAGCTCTAGGCTCCTCGCTAGCTAGAGCGGCTCCGTTTTGGAGGTCTCGGCTCTGAAGATTCTGTCGATAGACATCGGCGCAGGGACAGAGGACGTTCTTCTTTACGACGATTCAAGAACAATCGAGAATTGTATCAAGATGGTTCTACCCTCACCCACCTTGATCTACGCCAACAAGATCGAGGAACTGACAAGTAGAAAGCAGAACATACTCATCAAGGGCGATATCATAGGCGGCGGCGCTGTGACGAGCGCGATAAAGAAACACATAGAAAAGAGTCTCAAAGTTGTTATGACAGAGAAAGTTGCGCTAACCATTCGAAACAACTTGGATGAAGTTCGCTCAATGGGTATAGAAGTAGTGAAAGAAGAATCTGAATTGTCCAAACTGAAAGGGGTATCAATTGGTTTTGAGGAGATCAATATATGGAAGATCACGAAGTTCCTCAAGGAACTGGGCGCAAAGACAGATGACATCGATGTCGTCGCTGTAGCGGTGCAGGATCACGGTGTCAATCCTCCAGGTGAAAGCAACAGGAAATTCAGGATGAAGAAAATGGAGGAACTATTGACCAAAAGTCCTCGGATGGAAACGTTGGCCTTCGAGGAGAATGAGGTACCTGAATGTTTCTTGAGAATGCGTTCAGCAGTCGAGTCATGCAAGATGCAGCTACCTAACTCAAGCGTTATTATCATGGATACATCGCTTAGCGCTGTGCTAGGTTGCTTGGAGGACCCTGTTGTAACAAAGAGCAACCGAGTTCTTGCAGTAAACGTAGGCAATGGACACACAGTAGCCGCCGTGGTGGAAGATGAGAGGGTACTCGGGCTCATGGAGCACCACACCGAGATGCTCCGAAACAAGCCAAAGAAACTAGAGAGCATGTTAGTTGCCTTCGCTGACGGCAAAATCAAAGGTGAAGACATCTTCAAAGATGGAGGACACGGCGCGTTCTACCTGACAGCAGATCAGAGCAAAGAAGAGAAGCTCTCCGTTAAGAAAGTGGGAATATTTGCAGTTACTGGTCCAAACATGTCCATCGCAAAAGACCTGAAGATACCAATTCACTTCGCCGCGCCAGCGGGGGACGTTATGATGACTGGAACAATGGGTCTCATCAGAGCGGTGCTTAGAAAGCTTTAATTGACGACTCGACTATCCCCTTTTCTTCATCCTTCTCGTCAGGTTTCGTTTTAACGCCCTTTGATGTATCTGAGAACGCTTCCCACCAATTCAGCTGATTCCTGTAGGTTTGCTGGATCTGCTAGGGCCCTCATGTTTACTATTATAATGTGTTGTAAACCTGCTTTCGCAAGCTTCTCTATCTTACCAATGACCTCATCCCTGGTGCCATGTATCGGACAATATTCTAAGACTTCATCAGGAACCTTGCTCATAGCCTCAAGCATCTGCGACCGCGTGTATCTTGTCGGGACATATTGAGTAAGAACGTTAAATTTCTTGGTTGGCGTTGAGAATGGGTGCTGAGCCTTGGCGACATCAAATGCTCCTTCCTGCGAAGTTGCCAGCGCCCAAGCCTTGGCAAAAGGTGTTTTGAATAGCTTATGGCACTCTTCATGTGTTTTGGCGATAAGGGTTATGGCATAGAGCGATGGAGTTAGGGAATCTGAGTCTCGACCAGTCTTTTTTGATGATTCTCGGATAGTGTTCAACTTCCTCCTATATGTCTCTTCAAGGTCGGGTAGATTCAGCATTCCAGGTATCCATCCATCTGCGAGTTCACCAGTCAGTCTAAGCATTCTTGGACCCATGGCTCCAAACCAAATTGGCGGATACTTACCTTTCTTGTAAGGCTCAAGAGTCAAGACAGCATCTTTCAACAACGTGAACTTTCCGTGGAAATCTTTCTTCTTCTGTTGATCAGACCAAAGCAGACGTACTATTCTCACATTTTCCTCTAGCCTTGAGACAATATTACTGTAGTCCAATCCATATGGTTCGATGTTCTCGATCTCCCCTGCACCAACACCGATGATTGCCCGACCCTTGCTGATGTGGTCTAGTGTAAGCGCTGTTTGAGCCAGAACAGCCGGATGTCTCCTTATTGTATCAGTGACGCTGACTCCCAAGCTCACCTTGCTCGTCTGAGTCGCATGGGCGGCCATCAAAGTGAATGGATCTGGGTACGTGTGAGGACATTTCATGAACAACGCCAAGGGTGTTATGTCGGGAGTCCAAATCGTCTCAGAAACCACGCCCATCAAATGATCAATGTACCAGAGCGAATCAAAACCTGCCTCCTCCATCCTTTTGGCCGACCTTACATTTTGGTCGAAAGGAAACAGGAATGGAGCCAGACTTCCAACCTTGACTTCATGTATGTCAACCATGTTTCTCCTCACCACATCTTTCACTAGACGATTGGGTCTCTCCTATAGGTAGATCGTTTTCCCAGACGCTACCGGTTTCCCCCATCGCTCATCGTGTAGGAAATGCCTTCAGGGAAAAATTGATGTTTACCTAAGCGCAATCTGTTTAGAATATCGAAAACATGGAGGAGCAATAACGTAAGTTTATTAGACTTGGCATGCCTTGTCAAATTGATGCTTTCACGCATAGCGTAATTAGGTAGGATCACTTCAGTTGTACAGCGGCAAATAAACGGTGGGCAACGTGGGAAAAACCATCTCCGAGAAGATACTTGAAAAAGCTTCAGGTAGAAGTGTCTCTCCTGGGGATATCGTGGTGGCCGACGTAGACTACCTGATGGCTAACGATGGAACAGCCCCACTAGCGATCAAGTTCTTTTACGAGATGGGCAGCAAGAAGGTTTGGAACTCTAAAAGAGTTGTTCTTATCATCGATCACTTTGCTCCCAGTCAGAATGAGAAGATCTCGGCAGTCCACAGCTTCATCAGGAAGTTTGCGGCAGAGCAGGACCTGACAGACTTCTATGATGTCGGCAGCGGGATTTGCCATAGAGTAATGTTGGAGAGACATGCTTCACCCGGTATGCTTATCGTCGGTGCCGACTCCCACACATGCGCGTATGGAGCTGTGGGCGCCTTTTCAACGGGGATTGGTTCAACTGAGGCAGCTGCCGCCATGGTCTCTGGAAAGCTATGGTTCAAGGTGCCGGAAACCGTCAAATTCAACTTGACAGGAACCCCTCACAAAATGGTGGTCCCCAAGGATGCTATTCTCCATGTAGTAGGGCAAATAGGTGCAGACGGTGCAACTTACAAGGCAATCGAGTTCGCCGGTCAGTATACTTCGAGCATGAGCGTTGATGGCAGGGCAACCCTCTGCAACATGGCCGTCGAGATGGGAGCAAAGGCAGGACTGGTCGCCCCAGACAAAACCACTTTGGATTTCCTGAAGTATCATTCTAGGAACGGCGACTCCAAACTGGTTAGCAGCGATCCCGACGTAGAGTATCAAGATACAAGAGAATTTGAGCTAGCCAACCTCGAACCCCAAATTGCCTGTCCTCACAAAGTTGACAACGTTAAGCCGATCTCCGAAGTTGGGAACGTCGAAATCAATCAGGTCTTCCTGGGATCCTGCACAAATGGATCACTGGAAGACTTAGAGGTAGCTGCAAGAATTCTCCGAGGAAAGAAGGTGAAGAAGGGCATTAGGGCGCTCGTAATCCCAGCCTCAAGAGAAATTTACATTCAAGCAGCCGAAAAGGGCTTACTGAAGTTGTTCGCTGAAGCAGGGTGCACCGTCTGTAACCCTGGGTGCGGACCCTGCATAGGGACTCACATGGGCGTCCTTGCGCCAGGAGAGATTTGCCTCTCAACGGCAAATAGGAACTTTAAAGGACGCATGGGGTGCGCCGACGCAGAAATATACCTATGTTCCCCAGCGACCGCAGCAGCGTCAGCTATAACAGGGAAAATAACTGATCCGAGGGAGATGAAGTAAAGATGCCATTAACCACCATCAAAGGAAGAGTATGGAAGTTTGGGAACGACATTAACACAGACGACATAATCCCCGCAAAATACCCTCTCAGCACCTTCGACATGGCTGCGCTGTCTAAGCACGCCATGGAAGGCGCTGACCCAAACTTCACGAAGAAGGCTAAGGCTGGGGACCTAATTGTTGCCGGGAGAAACTTTGGTTGTGGCTCAAGCAGGGAGCAGGCTCCGCACGTTCTCAAGGAGTTTGGTGTTGCGTGCGTAGTGGCCAAGTCATTTGCAAGAATATTCTTTAGGAACTCAATCAACATAGCTTTCCCAATCTTTGAAAGCGAGCAAGCCCATGATGGAACTCTTGAAGGAGACACAATACTCATCGACCCATCCGCTGGAACCATAAAAAATCCTAGAACGGGCGAGTCATGGTCGATCAAGCCAATCCCTCCTTTCCTCAGGAGAATATTCGAGGACGGAGGACTCGTAGCTCATTTCAAGAAGCACAAAGGCTTCAAATGGGACTCAGAATAAGAGGCCTAAACGTGATTCTATGTTGATGGCATCCAGGAGGACTCGAAAATGAGTGTTAAGAAACTAATAATTGCGATAACGGGAACCACAGGTGTAATCTATGGGGTTAGGATGGTGGAATATCTGCATGAGAATTATGAGGATATAGAGACATTTCTGGTGATAAGCGATGTCGCTAAGAAGATACTGACCCTTGAGACACCGGTTAAGCCTGAGGCGCTATCCAAGAAGGCTAGCTGGTACTTTGAACCGGAAGACATGGCAGCTCCGATTGCCAGTGGCTCCTTCCTGACGGACGGGATGGTCATAATACCATGTTCAACTAAGACCTTGGCAGCGATCGCCAACGGGTACTCGGATAACTTGATTGCAAGAGCGGCGGATGTCACGTTGAAGGAGCGAAGGAAACTGATAGTCGTGCCTAGGGAAACGCCACTTAGTAGAATCCATTTGAAAAATATGTTGTCGCTTTGTGAGGCGGGCGCCGTTATACTTCCACCAGTGCCCGCTTTTTACTATGAACCAAAAACGATTGACGAGATAATCAACTACACAATAGGAAAGGTACTTGACGTCCTCGGAGTAGAGCATAAACTCTTCGAAAGATGGAAGTCCTGAGAGTTATATGGTTCAATAGCGTGGGTGAATGAGCTTGTCGCTAAGTAAGGACGAACTTGAGCGGTACTCCCGTCAGATTGCCCTCAGAGGTTTCGGCGTGGAAGGACAGCTTAAGGTCAGGTCCGCAAGAGTTTGCGTAATGGGACTGGGAGGACTTGGATCAGTCTCATCCCTCCAACTAGCGGGCATTGGAGTGGGCTATCTAAGAATAGTGGACAGAGACGTTGTCGACCTGACAAATCTTCAAAGACAGCTGATGTACGATGTCAGCTCGATGGGGTACCCTAAGGTTGAAGTTGCAGCAAAGAAGCTGCAGAATTTAAACCCTAGGGTCAAGGTGGATCCGATAGCTACATCTGTAAGCGAAGATAATGCCGATTATCTTGTCAAGGGTATGGATGTCGTCGTCGACGCGTTCGATAGGTTTTCGCCGAGATTCGCAGTGAACAAGGCCTGCGTCAAACACAAGATACCGTACGTATTTGGCGGGGCAATTGAAACGTGTGGAAATGCTACCACGATTGTTCCAGGCGAAACCCCTTGCTTGGAATGCTTGTTTCGCAATGCTGACGATGCCACTCTCCCGACTTGTGAGATGGTCGGTGTAATACCGCCAATAATAAACATAATCGCGAGCATCCAGGTCAACGAAACTCTAGAAATAATCTTGAAAGGGAAACCTCTTCTCGCCAACAAGATTCTTTATTGCGACCTGACCTCACCCAGCTTCGACATCTTCAACGTTACTAGACGAAAAGATTGCCCAGTCTGCGGGAGCCCACCAGCCAAAGCACAACGAGTTAGCCCCGAACGAGAGAAGATTTTGGAAATGAAAGAAGATAGCGTGACTGAGTTGTGTGGAAAGGAATCCTTCATGATCACACCTCGTGAACAGGTTTCGATGAACATGAAGGAGACCGGCAAGATACTGAGTCAGAAGTACAGGATAAAGATTGCAGCGGATTATGGGGTCACACTGGAGATTAGTGACAAAGTTTCTGTTAGCTTAATGAAAGGCGGAAACATGCTTATCAAGGGAGTCAAGAATTCTGACGAAGCCAAACGCGTCCACGATGAGATCATAAGGTTACTCAAACAGACTCCCTGAACATGGTAACATCTTCCTAAACAGTTAGAAAAAGAGCAATAACGCGAATTATCCGTTAGACATCGGAAGAGAAGACGGCTCTACTGCTAGCTCTTCTGCGACGCCTTTTTCTTCTTCAGGTAATCTTCGATTGCCGCCCTCAGTCCATCTGCTGCAAGGTTGCTGCAGTGCATCTTGATTGGTGGAAGCCCATCTAGGCTAGTGGCGACATCTTCTCGGGTGATCTTCATGGCTTCCTCCAACGTTTTACCTCTAGCCAGCTCTGTCACCATGCTGCTTGTCGCTATCGCGGCACCACATCCAAAGGTTTTGAACTTTATGTCAGATAGCCGTTCTATGCCATTGGCATCCTTGCTGACCTTGATGAAGATCCACATCAGGTCCCCACAATTGTGGAGACAGAATGCCTCACCTGTAAACGAATGAGCATTCTCAACTTCAAGATTGTAGACATCTGTGCTAGCAGTTCTACTTTCGATGCTTGTTATTGGGGTGTAGAAGTAGTTACGGTCAAACCAAGAATGCATTTTTTCAGGTTTGGCGTAGTTAAACTCTATTCCAAGAATCCCGCATAACTTTCTTAATGATTGCTTGTCGCCTATATGAATTCTATAGGCTTCTTTATGCTTGACGCCACTCCTCGTTTTCTCAGCTTCCACGTAGAGTGAATGAGCAATTTCCTGCCTCATAAGTAGCATTTTTAGTTGTTGTACCAATTGGTAGGATATCGTAGAGTAGCCTGCCCGAGGACTCTCCCTCTTTAGGCTTACGTAACCGTCGCCCAGCCATAACCCCTTTATTAACTCCTTCTGCTTCTCTGGGGGTAGCAGCATCATGAACTGAGGTATCTTCTTGTGCTCTGCATGCTTGCCAAATAGCTTCTTAAAGTATCTTGCCAAAGTAGCATTATAGATGAATATCTCAAGGCTTCTTGCTTTTGGTTTCTCTTTAGTTTTTGGTTCGATACCCCACAGCATTCCACCAATGTTCTTAATGTCTTCGGCAATAGCTTTCTCTTTAATGTTCAACGTGAAGCCAATGTAGGTCTTGGATGGACTGTCTTTTACATGACCTTCAGACAAGAAGTATCCGCAAAGCCTCAGGAAGTCTCCATCAATTGGGATTCTTGAGGGGATTTCTTCGCTCCTAAAATCATATTCCGATTTTGGCACATCCACTTCGACAGAGTCAGCATCCTTCGTTTCCTTAAGGATCGGGTAGAGAGCTATGTCTCCTTTCTTCAACTCGCTTGCATGATACCAATCATGGTCTAGAGTTTTTTTGCCCTTTGTCCTGAGAAACTTGTCTCCCTTCGGGAGTTTTACGGCCAAAACAAGGTGCTCCGGGGTCAGAGAAACTGATCCAAGTTTGTTTCTCAAGGTCAGTATTTCGCCGTTGTAGCTTCTTCTGAACCTGTTGAGGATATTGCTGTACTCCCCAGTGTGGCTCAAGGCTCTCTCTTCTTTCGGGATGTTGCTGATGCATACAGATGTGTCATTCAGGCTGATCTTCTCGTCGCCAAGTAGGCACACGGGGTTTCCAACTTTGCCGATTCCGTCAGCGTCTTTGATTTCTCCCACGTTGCGTGGGTTTCTAAAGTGATCCATGACTTTCTCGCTATACAGCAAGATGATCTCACCCTGAAGTATTCCACTAAAAGCCTTAGACTATTTCTCCCTAATAACTTAATGCTTGTATCTTCTGCAATTTGTGAATTCAGTGCGTTCAAATGCATATCTCTATAATGCGTTAAGATGCTCAGGCAGCCTATTCAACTTCTTCCGTCGTTCACAATCCGTATTTTGGGTAAGAGAATGAACTACGCGGATTCTTCTGGAAATATTTATAATAAGGAATAAAAGGAAGAAGGCATTACGGTAGACTTCAGAAAGATACCATAAATGAGGGCGAGGAGTGAACCAAAAGTTGTCTGAAGAAGATGCTGTCATCAAGGCTAGCGAGAAAATCTTACCAAGTGTAGTGATGGTTAGCACGGTTCAGCTTGTTGAGGACTACTTTCTGAGGGCCCATCCTGTTGAGGGTGTAGGCTCGGGCCTGATAGTAGATCCAAAAGGGTACATAATGACGAGTAGACATGTTGTTGCTGGAGCCAAACGGATACAGATTTGGCTCCATGATGGGAAGGTCTTGGACGGAAAAGTTGTCGGAGAAGATCCGGCGATCGACAGTGCCGTAATCAAGGTTGACGCAAAAGGTCTACCTGTGGCAGAGCTTGGCGATTCAGACAAGCTCAAAACGGGGCAGACAGCCATCGCCGTGGGAGTTCCCTTCCGCTTGACTGGAGGGGCAACAGTAACCAAAGGCGTCATAAGCGCCGTGAACAGATCCATTCAGTCTGACAGAGGAAGTCTTGAGAACCTTGTCCAGACAGACGCCGCAATAAACCCAGGAAACAGTGGAGGTCCCCTCATAGACCTCAACGCCAGGGTAATAGCCATCAACACAGCGATCATCCCATTCGCTCAAGGCATAGGGTTCGCAATTCCCATCAACGCAGCGAAAAGAGTTCTCGACAGAGTCCTAAAATATGGAACATACAAGAAGCCTTGGCTGGGCTTAGTAGGCACAGACATCAATGAAAGCATAGCCAACTACTATCGTCTGAGCGTGTCAAGAGGAATATTAGTCGCCAGAGTTTTCCGTGGGAGCCCTGCTGACGAAGCTGGGGTAGCGCCAGGAGACGTCATAGTCGCAGTTGACGACAACGAACTCAAATCCATGTCCAGCCTTGTGAAGTACCTTGAGGACAAGGATGTCGGTGATGAGATCTCTTTGACGGTCATACGGGGAAAGCGGAAGGGACAGATTACCGCAACGCTTGCAGCGCCGCCAGCAGAACTATAGAAACCGTTCCACTTCTTTCTTGACGGCCTCGATTTTCTGTTAGGTCTCAAGAACGTCGTAATTGTCTTCATCGGCATCCAGTGTCTCGCCAGCTTCGACCCGCGATATTCGCTCCCCTCCTCATTCCCCCTGCTCACCTATTATGCCGACAGAGAAGTCCAGTGGCGTTGAGCATTGAAAGACCTAGTATTGAAAATCTTCAAAGTGATTGACAGGAACAAGGATGAAATAGTCCAGGTTTGCCGAGACCTCATCAGAATTGACACCACAAACAATCCACCGCTAAAGGTTGGAAAAGAGAAGCAAGGACAAGAGTATATCGTGAAAAAACTGCGCGAAGTAGGTTTCAAAGAAATAACCCTGTTTGAACCTGACGAAGGCAAACTGAGCAAGTTAAAAGGATATGTGCCACCTGGGGATTGGACCGATAGGTATGCAGGACGCCCAAACGTTGTCGCAACGCTGGGAAGCGGCAACGGAAAATCAATCGTATTGAATGGGCACATCGACACCGTTACTCCGGACCCACTCGAATTATGGAAGCACAATCCATTTCACGCGGAAATAGACGGAGGAAGGATCTACGGCAGGGGAGCCGCCGACATGAAGGGTGGCTTAACTGCAATGCTAATGGGAGTTGAATTCGCAAAAGCAGTCCAAGGAATTCAGGGCAAAGTAATCTTTGAGAGCGCCGTTGACGAGGAAGGCGGTGGCAACGGCAGTCTTGCATGCGCGGTTGAGGGATACTCAGCCGATGCGGCAATAGTGGCAGAACCCAGTAAGATGGAAATATGCTGCGCTCACAGAGGGGTGCTGATAGGACGAATAGAAGTAACCGGAAAAGCCGTCCACGCCTCTAGCAAAGACAAGGGTGTAAGCGCTTTGGATAAGGGGGTCGAAATTCTCCATGAATTATCACGTCTCGAGAAGTGGCGTAGAACCCATGCTAAACGCCACCCTCTACTGCAGAAACCAATCATCCTAGCAGGGAAGTTTCAAGCTGGAGAACAAGTGAATATGGTTCCAGCGAAATGCACTATCGACGTAGACGTAAAGTACCTGCCAAACGAGGTCGATAAGGAGGGCGCGGGGTCAAGAGTCAAGAAGCAGGTGGAAAAATGGATCCTAAGTTCCTCTGAGCGAGACCCTTGGCTGAAGCTACATCCTCCAAGAGTACAGTTTCTCTACGATCTACCACCTTCAAGTATCCCGGTTCAGCATCCTTTGATATCAACAATCAAGGCTGCCTACGGAATGCTCTTTGATGGACATGTTCCCAAAGTTGTTGGTCTTCAAGCTTGGAGTGACATGTATCACCTGAACACCCACAACACTCCCGCAGTGATTTTTGGCCCTGGAGACGTAGAGAAATCAGCCCACCAGGTAGATGAATACGTTGAGATTCAAGAACTGATAGACGCCACCAAAGTCATTGCTGCAACCATAGCGACTTGGTGCAGATAAACGAGGTGTCACGGGGGAATTGTCAACTGATAGAGTCAAGATGTTGAGTGAAATCAGAGAACAGCCTGAAACTCTCAGGAAAACAATAGAGTCAACCCTCAAACAAGCCGAAGACATCAAACCGGTATTCGGTGAGAAGGCGATAAGAAAGCTAGGATCAGTATTCCTCATAGGTTGCGGAACATCCTACTACGCCGCAATAGCAGGTAAGCATGCCATCAGAGCTTTTGCAGGTATTCCAAGTATTGCATGTCCCGCGTCAGAGTTCAGGGATTTCGAGATGAGAAAAAAAGGTGACATTGTCATTGCCATCTCTCAGTCAGGTGAAACAGGTGACGTGCTCACAGCAGTCAAGCAAGCGCTAAAGGATGAATGCATAGTGCTTGCAATCACAAATGAAGCGAAAAGCACACTTGCAGAAATCTGCGAGACAACCATCTTAACAAAGGCTGGAAAGGAACTAGCGGTCCCAATGACGAAAACCTATACGGCGCTGCTTGCTGGACTGTTCAGCATAGGGGTGACGCTCGGAGGAAAGGAACACGCAGTTTCAGAACTCCAGAAGATTCCTGAGATCGTAAAGGAAACCATAAAGACATCGGAAGGAAAAGTCAGAAAGATATCGGACGATTTGAAAAGCAAAGAAGCGGTTTTTCTCTTGGGGCGAGGACCGAACTACGCAACTGCCCTCGAAGCAAGCTTGAAGCTCAAGGAGGTAGCCATAGTGCACGCTGAAGCATTTCCCTCTTCGGAGTTCAGACATGGCCCCAAGGCATTAGTGGAAGACGGGACTCCAGTAATCGCATTGACCACCTCAGCTGAATACGATCAAACAACTCTCAGACTACTCGAAGACCTCAAATCAATGGGCGCCGTGACAATCACAATTGGAGACCGAGCAGTCTCAACCATATCGATCCAACCAACAAACTACAACTTAACCCCGATACCGAACATAGTTCCACTTCAACTCCTGGCAGCCAACATCGCCATAAAGAAAGGCATAGACCCTGACAACCCGAGAAGCCTCACAAAGACAACCACTACAACCTAGAAGAGTCATGCATTCCCACATGAGAGACGATCTCGATGAAAGACAATGATACGGTCAGGAGGCAGAAACAGGATATTCGCAAAAGAATATGGTCTCAGATGGAGCAGGCAAACGTTGCTCGTTTTCCCAAGCCGGTATACGGCAGAATACCCAATTTCGTGGGGGCGGAGGCGGCAGCTCAAAAACTCTGTGCAATGGATGTCTTCCAGAAGGCTAAAACCGTCTTCTGTTGCCCTGATTCTCCTCAGCGATCGGTTCGCTGGAACGTCCTGAAGGAGGGCAAGACCCTCGTGATGGCTTCGCCACGCCTTAGAGAAGATTTCATTCTATTGGATCCATCCAGGATTAGTTCGAAACACTATGCAGAGGCTTCCACAATATCAGGGGCCTTCAAATATGGTAGGCGTGTTGGTCCACCTGCCATCAGGATAGACTTCAAGGTTACAGGTTCTGTCGCTGTTTCCCTCAATGGCGGAAGAGTGGGCAAAGGAGGAGGCTACTCCGATCTCGAGTACGGACTTCTTCGAGAGTTCAACTGTCTAAATGAAGAAACTCCCATAGGGACAACGGTGCACGACTTGCAGGT
>JAUQYT010000044.1 GCA_030587605.1 Candidatus Njordarchaeum guaymasense | reverse complement strand
TATTTTACCATCACTTCGTTTAACAAGGACTTTTTCTGTTGCTTCGGGTTTTTTCCAGTAACCTTTCATCACCTGCGGACCCTTGATAACAAGCTCACCAGGCTCCCCGACTGGCATGATCTTGGAGTGTGTTTCAGTATCCACAATCAAGACCTCAGTGTCCGGGATAGGCAAACCTATTGAGCCTATCTTCTTCATGCCAATCTGCGGGTTCGTGTGAGTCACTGGAGAACACTCCGTTAGGCCGTAACCTTCTGTGAAGGTCATTCCGTAGCCTTGGAATTTCTTAAGTATTTCAGGCGGCATCGGGGCTGCTCCAGTGTTACAGATCTTAATCTTACTGATAGCGGGAATTGACTTCTCTAGGTCCTTATGCTGCATTATCCGGATGAACATCGTTGGCACAGCCAGGAAGATCGTTGGGCGAAATTCTCTGATAAGGGCCAGCAGAGTCGTGAAGTCGCGAGGATCAGGGTTCATGGTTCCAGAAGCTGCCATCAGGAGCCCGGCATTCATGTTGCACGTCATTCCGTATATGTGGAATAGCGGGAGGTTTACGACGCCAGATTCCTCTCCTCTCTTGAGCATTGTGGACCACTTATTGGCTTGAACTGCGTTTGCGAGCAGGTTGTAGTGCGTGAGCATCGCGCCCTTTGGAATGCCCGTCGTGCCCCCAGTGTATTGTATCACGGCAACGTCTTCCTTCGGGTTAGTCGTCACGCTGGGCGGCTTGGGCTCATATTTCTCTAAGAGACCGAGGAACTGGTATGCTCCTTCAACCTCCTTCGGCGCCTTAGCCCCTGGCAGAGCGTCCTTAAGGCCGGTGATTATGATCTTTTTCAGTTTCGTCTTTGCCTTCAACGCCTTGAAGAGAGGTAACAACATGTCATAGGCGACAATGGTCTCGGCTCCACAGTCATTCAGAATATACTCGTATTCCGGCGCGGTCAAAGTAGGGTTTAGACTGACTACTATTCCTCCGACCCTCAGTGTGCCGTGGTATGCAGCGTAGAATTGAGGAAAGTTTGGTAGCGCTATTGCGACAACATCGCCTTTCTTCACGCCCAATGCGTCGAGCGCGGTGGCGAATCTCTCCATTTCTTCCATGGCTTGCCTGAAGGTCCACTTTCTACCCATGAAGTTCATGCCGACCTTATTAGGGAAGTCTCGTGCAACGTCGTAGAAAATCTGGTATAGTGGGACCACAGGGTAGTCGATCGATGGAGGAACTCCTGCATCGTAGTGTTTCAGCCAAGGCTTAGACAGATAGGGGTTCTCAACTTTCGGCATTACTCAACCCTCCTTCCAGTGAACTTATTTGAAGGAAGGAAGGATAAAAAGTTTCCCAAATTCACTCGAAAATGCAGCTTACTTCACTCCAAACCGGACGAGGCAAATTGCCTCGGATGAATGGCAGAACCAGTGGAGAATAGATGTATAAAAAACTAAAGAAAAAGGGGGAACAGGACAAAGGTGTGTCTCTTAGGCACAACTCCTTGGTATTCAAAGTTTTTCAATGAGGGGCATTCTCTGTTACACTTCTTCGGCCTCGGCTGGCGCTCTTTCGGCAATCTCTGCTTCCTTTGATGGCACCTCAACCTTTGGCGGTTTGACTCCTTCAAGCCATATCGAGTTTATTAGCGCTAGGTCGGGAGGTATCAAATTGATGTCTTTGTTGACTATGACATCCAGCACTGCTGGAAGACCGCTACTGACAGCTCTCTTCAAAGCGGGTTTGAGTTCAGTCGGGTCTTCTACTCTCTCACCGTAGCAACCCATTGCCTTTGCTACTTGGTCGTATCGAACGTCAGTTAAGTCAACTCCAATGAACCTTGATTCCATAGCCATTTTCTGGCTTCCTTTGATCATTCCCCATTGTCTGTCATTGATAACCATGGCTACAATGTTTGCGCCGACACGTTTGGCTGTTTCAAGTTCGTGTATGCTTAGCATGAACGCTCCATCGCCGACTACTAGGTATACTGGGGTATCTGGTTTTGCGAGTTTCGCGCCTATCGCGTAAGGCAGACCTACTCCTAGGTGTCCAGAGTCGCCAGCCCATAGGAATGTTCTCGGCTCAAAGATCCTGTTCACGTATGTGCTCCACATCGCGGTGTTTCCCCCGTCTACACAGACAATTGCGTTTCTGGGGAAGAAGTCTCTGATTTCCTTTATGGCCCGCAGCGTGTGTATCGGCTTGGCGTTAGAAGTTGCTCCAGCCTGACAACTCTTCGCCCATGCCCTCTGCGATTCCCTTGCTTTCTCAAGCTTCGGGTTTTCACTCCTCTTGGGCGTAAGGCTCTTTACCTCTTTCAGTAAGAGCTGGAGAGTCAGCTTGGCGTCTCCGATTATGGCTACGTCAACTGGGCGGTTTAGACCGATCGTTGAGCCACTGATGTCAATTTGTATAAACTTCTGCTTGTCTAGCGGTCCCCATCCTATCGGTTTGCCCCAGAAGTCGAGATCGCCGAGTCTTCCTCCGACCAAAAGGACGACATCAGCTTGGGGTTGCGCTTGCAATGCTCCATAAGCATCAGGAATGAGGCAAAGGGGATGATCCTCAGGAATAGCTCCCCTTGCGTAGACTGATGTCGAGACTGGTGCTGCGAGATGTTCTGCTAGCGAAACCAGCTCTCTCGAGGCACCTGACCGCAGTACGCCTCCACCGGCGTGGATAAATGGGAACTCTGCCTTCACAAGCATCTGTGCTGCCTTTTTAATGGCATCAGGGTTTCCTGCCGGGGGATTAAGACACCTATAGCTTTCGGGGGGGACGATTACAGATGGGTCAATCTCCCCTGATGCGAAGAGAACATCCACAGGCATGTCAACGTGGACCGGACCAGGCTTGCCGCTTGTAGCTTCCCTAAATGCTCTTTGCATGATCTCAGGGATACGTTGGAAGTGGGAAATCACTGCATTCCACTTTGTTATACCCTTGAACAACGTTAGCTGGTCTAGGCCTTGCGTCGATCCGTGATCCGGGTAGGATTTCCACGTCTGATTCTGAGCAGTCAAGGCTACGACCGGGATACTATCGGCGTAGGCTGGATAGAGCCCTGGAATCAGGTTGGCTCCACCTGGTCCAATCGTTCCCATACACACTCCTGGTGTTCCAGTCACTCTAGAAAAAGCGTCCGCCATGTTTGCTGCTGCCTGCTCATGGCGTGCACCGATGTACTGGATGCCGGCATCTTCACCAAGGCGCTGAATTGCGTCCATGAAAGTCAGCAACTGACCGCCAACTATGCCAAAGATGTAGCGAACCTTTTCTTGCTCCAAGCATTTTAGAATCAGTTCACCGCCTGAAAATTTCAAGTCTTTGATTCACCCTCCTTCAATCTAGTTCTATAAACGGATGACAGAATATTGACATAGATTCTATCATTCTAGGGTTTTTGCTATATGTTACGCGGCAACTAAGATATTTCTTTTTGCTTTTTGTCTGGTTCAGCTTGTCCAAGCCGACCTTCAAGTGTTCTCCTAGAAAGCTCAGAAACCAACTTGTAGTAGACATTCGGTGGAGTATGAGTTTTCACTTCTTCTTGTAGGTTTCGTGGATGAATAGTGAGACGAATGCGATCATTAGACCAACTACCAGCAGGGACATTACTGCTGGTTGAAAGTTTGGCGTGTCTACTCCAAGCGCGTATAAAGCGAATGGTCCTAAAGCTGAACCAATGTTCCCCATCAAGAATAGAACACCAGTTGCTATCCCAACCAAAGTTGGACCTATCGTCTTGATCTCTGCGCAGACTTCCAGAGCTATTGGGAGTACAGACACCATGAAGAACCCCAAGAAGAAAGCTGACGCCAGCGAGAGCGTGAAGCTTGTCGATACTCCGAGCAGGTAACTAAAGATTCCACCGAACAACGAGGCTATGATTAGGAATGGTTTTCTCCTGTACACCTTGTCGGAGATGATAGGCAACACAATTGAACCAATCGCTCCGCCTGTAACCATCACTCCAAGCACCACTCCAGGAATTGCTTCCGCGGGAAGCCAAGGAACAGAAGCTGGAGGAATCAGGTAGCCAGAGAAAAGTGGGTAAGCCGTCAGTAGACCTGTGATCATCCAGAAGCCCGCAAAGAATCCTAGCGCTAGGATCCACAGATCCCCAGTTTTCAGCATTCTACCGACACCTTTGACCTCGATCTTCTCAGCACTGGGTGATGGCGGCGTAGGCGGGTTCTCCCTAGCGATCAATAGAAATGCGAGAGCAACAATTACTGCTACTGCACCATAAATGATGTTGGTTATAAGAAACCCATTCAGCCCTGATCCTCCCGCAAGATAGAGAACAGGTGTCAAGAAGAGTCCTAGTATCCAGCCTACAAGCATAGCCATGCTGGAAACTCCAGTTGCTACAGCTCGTCCCTCAAGCGGAAACCATCTCACTGACAATTTCTCTATGCCAGCTGTGATGAAGCAACCGCCAATGGAGTAGCCTCCAACGCACATTATGAT
>JAUQYT010000022.1 GCA_030587605.1 Candidatus Njordarchaeum guaymasense | reverse complement strand
GATAGTCAACACTGTCGACTACGCAAAACTTGCATTGGACTTCACATACGTTGGGATATTTACCGCATCCCGGAAAGAAGGATGTGTCTAAATGAATAGACATATACTCAATGCTCGAGAATCTAAACGTAGCATTATGCATATCATCTCCTTTTTATTTGGTAAGGTATCTCCATGAGAGGACTATGCCTATTGTTGCGACTATTACTGCAAATATTCCAACGTATGTAAAGTCTAATGCAAGTTTTGCGTAGTCAACTGTGTTGACTATCAAGAGTTGCCTCACCGCGTCGTTCGTGTAGCTCAGAGGGTTAACATTCACGACGGTTTGGAGCCAATCAGGCATGAGCTTTGCTGGGTAGAAAGCGTTGCTTGCAAACATCATTGGCAGGTTTATCAGGTTCATGACAGCCATTGGAGTCTCCATTCTTGTTGATCTTATAGTGAGCGCGATGAAGAGCGAAGACAAACCCACGCATAATAAGAATAGGATAGCGAAGACACCGACTATATTAAGTAGGCTGAAGTTTGCTCCAAATTGGAGACCGAATGCAACAGCAATGATTAGTATGATGCCTGTCTGGAACATTGATCGCAGTGCTGCGGAAAGGACTTTGGAGAATATTATCACTGCTCTAGACACAGGCGTACTTAGAACCTTATTTAGGAAGCCTAAACGTCTGTCCCAAACTACTGACATACCACTGAACATTGTTGTAAAGAGAGCTGTCATACCAATCATGCCCACAGCCATAAAAGAGAAATAATCACTTGTTCCGAAAGTTTGCTCCATGATAGTCTTTGAATCGATCCCAGGAATATTTGCTGGTATAAGAGCGCTTATGTTCATTGATTTTCCCAGCAGACCCATCCAAATAATCGGCTGAATCATCGAAAGCAAGAATAATACAGGTTCCTTGTACCATTTCTTAAGCTCTCGATTAGTCAAAGCCCAGATGCCATGCAACTTGCTCTTTGAATTGTGATTCATTTCGCTCATCCGCCTCTGGCCCTCCTCATGGTTATCCGCCTAGAAAAATTAGCCTCCCTTGATTCCTCAGCATCGCGCATAGACTTGCCAGTGTATTCAAGATAAACCTCATTCAACGTAGGCTCAGTCAACGAGAGCCTTGTCACAGTATAGCCTTTTTTCCGCAAGGCTTCAATTACGAAGGGCGCTGTTACCTCTCCATGCTCGGCCTTGATCCGATATGAACCACCCTCATTTCTGACATCTTTCACATGCTCAACAGTCCGAATAAGTTCGCTAACATCAGCATCCTCCTTAATACTTAAGGTTATAATGTCGCCGCCTAAGCTATGCTTCAGCTCTTCGGGCGTGCCGACCACGACTATTTTTCCATGATCAATTATTGCAACGCGATCGCAAAGCGCATCCGCCTCTTCAAGATAGTGGGTGGTCATGAAAAGTGTCATGCCAAATTCTTTCTTCAGCTTTCTGATGTAGTCCCAAGATGCGACCCTAGTCTGAACGTCCAAACCTAGAGTAGGCTCGTCCAAGAAAAATACCCTTGGTCTGTTGATCAGCCCACACGCAAGCTCAAGTCTGCGACGCATTCCACCAGAATAGGTTTGAACCTTCTTGTCCTTGAAATCGGTCAACTCAACAAGCTTTAGAAGATCCATCGCGCGCTCTTTCGAAACGTCGCGTGGGATTCCGTACAGGTCGGCACATAAGAGGACGTTTTCCAAGCCAGTCAGGTCTTCATCAGCGGTGTATTCTTGTGGCACTACGCCGATCACGTTCCTGACGTTAGTGTCTTGCTTTGCAATGTTGAAGCCCAAGACGGAGGCTTTACCTTCGGTAGGCTTCAAGACGGTTATCAACATGTTAATTGTAGTTGTCTTTCCCGCACCGTTCGGTCCAAGGAAGCCGAAGACTTCACCCTGTTTGACACTGAAGTTGACGTGGTCAACAGCCGTCAGATGTTTGTTGAAGACTTTCGTTAATCCCTCAACCGTGATTACGTCATCACTCATCTCTTGATCCCCTCAATTTTCGGTTTATATCTTCGAGTTTCTCCGCCGTCTCATCTAACACCTTACAAGCTTGTTCTAGGGCTTTCTCCGAGAATTTCTCCTCCAGACTGCCTCCAAGCTCAAAAAACGCTGACATCACTCTGCGCATCGTCTCTCTCACCTCAGCCGTTTTCTCGGGGGGTATTCTGAACCACAATGCACCTAGGAAAGGAGGAGCAAAAAGCTTCGCCTCTTTCCTGAACCTCATCCCAATCTTTCTCTGCTCTTCAAGAAGCTTCCTACCATTCTGCGTAAGCTGATAACGTTTGAGCCCATCCTGATCGGTCGGCAACTCCTTCACGTAGCCGCTGTCCTGCAACCAAGCTAAGAGTGGATAAATTGAACCTGGACTCGGTTTCCAACGTCCATTGGTTCTTCTCTCAATCTCATTCATTATTTCTGACCCAGACATCGGCTTCTCGCCCAAGGATTCAAGAACATGATAGCGCAGGAACCCCTTAGGCACTATTGCCGTGTGTCTCATCCAGTGTCTCGCATACTCGGGCATGTTCTATCACCATTGATGTCGCAGTTGATGTCAACAGTGATACTTAAACCTATCGGAGCCACCATTAGAAATGCGCTTCAATGGTCAAAATAAGTTCAGAGTGTGCTTGATTTCTCGTGTGTAGACATGGTGCGGGGGGTGGGATTTGAACCCACGAACCCCTACGGGATAGCCGCCTCAGGGCTACGCCTTTGGCCATGCTTGGCAACCCCCGCTTCTTGTTTGACAATCTCTACTTTAGAGGGTCTCAATTAAATGTTGCTTGCGTCTCAGACTAGACTAGGCGGAAGTCTTCTTTTATGGTGGTTAAAACCACGTGGGTGTTGCTCCTCTCCACAAACGGAAGCGCCAGCAAGCGTTTGGCGAAACCGCTGAGTTCTTCTCTTCCCTTGAATTTTGCGATAACAAACGCGTCTGTCAAACCCGTCACGTCG
>JAUQYT010000372.1 GCA_030587605.1 Candidatus Njordarchaeum guaymasense | reverse complement strand
CCTTCAGCTTCCGAATTTCGTGGGTTCAAATCCCACCCCGCCTGCCACAAATAAACCTCGGGGGTTCCACAACAAATCTTGTAGCAGTCACTTTCTTCTCCTGAAAATCTTGTTTCCGTTGTGTTCGCAGGCATGCTCGAAACCTGCATATAGGTAGGTCGCAGTAATCTAGAGTATGGGTAGAGTGTCCGATATGAGCAAACAGCGAATTAGAAGCTATTACTCTGATATGCGAGAAGAAGAATGGAGAAGGCTGATTAGAGATCCTTATCATCGGCTTGAGTTTGACACAACGATGCACTTCTTCAAGAAATATACGCCAAGAAAGGGTTTGGTGTTGGATGCTGGCGGAGGACCCGGTAGATATACCTTAGAATTGGCCAAGCTGGGATATGATGTTGTCTTGTTGGATCTAACACCAGAATTACTGGACATTGCGAGAAATCAGGTCAAGAAGGCAAGGGTCACAAATAGAGTGAAGCAGGTGTTACAGGGTTCTATTGATGATCTTTCCATGCTTGACGACAATACCTTTGATGCCGTCATCTGTCTAGGAGCATTATCCCATGTTGTAGATAAAGAGGATCGAGAAAGAGCAATAGACGAACTCGTTAGGGTCGCAAAAAAGAATGCCACAATTTTCGTGTCCGTAATTGGTAGATTGGCAATCTTGGTTTGTGGCCTAGTTCATTGGCCAGAAGACATGGAAATTGATGGACTCTACCAGAAGCTCTACGATACTGGGGACTACCGTGGAGGTCCTGGAATTCATGCTAGGGGACGCAGCTTCGCTCCCTGCTATCTTTACTTAAGTGAGGAACTAGAAGACTCTTTCAAGAAAAGAGGCGTTAAGGTGTTGGAGATGGTTGGTCTTCAAGGTCTCGCTACGCGTCATCAGAAGGAGACAAACAGACTCTTCAAAAAATATCCAAAAGGCTGGAAGAACTGGCAAGAACTCCACTTGAGGACGTGCACGCATCGAAGCATGGTTGACAACAGTCAGCATTTCATGATAATCTGTAGAAAGTAACAGCAGTGATCCGCAATAAGGAGAGTTGCAGGAGTCTGTGTAGACATTGCCATTGACGCTAGATGCCAACCTCATAACTGCATTGAGCAATGCATGGGTTTATCGCATGTTCCTAGAACCAGCGTCTAAACCGATGTCGGTGAAGCTCGCTTTGGACTCCTTGACTTCCTGCCAATAGCGACCTTATGGGCTTTTTTGAATTCATCTTCCAGAATACTCAGCATGACGCCGTCGCTGTATTCGTTATCGTAGTAATACTCATCTCTCTCAATGCCTTCCTTCTTGAAACCAAGACTTTCCCAAAATTTCAGCGCTCTCTTGTTGAAACCGACCACCCCTACCGAAATTCTGTGAAAGCCAAGTCGTCTGAAGGCATAGTCAAGGAGCAGATGACCCGCCTCAGTTCCGTATCCTTTTCCCCATGCGTCCTTCTCCCCGATTATTATAGTCATGTCTGTATTTCGCCAAGGTCTAAACATTCTCAATAATCCACCCTCCCCTATTACCCGATCACCTTTTTTGAGGGCAATCACAAACCAAATCCGATCCCCGTCACGAAGCAATTCCTTGTACCATTTTTCAGTCTCAGCTCGACTCATCGGCGCAACTTCACCTATCAATCTTCTGAGCTCCGCGTCATTCGACCACTTCTGAATGTAAGGCAAATCATCTTTTCCAAAAGGCCTCAAGTAAACCCTTCTTCCTGTCAAGGTTTCCTGTTTTGACGCATTTTCTCTGATAGGCATGCTCTCACCGAACACATAGTCACTGTGTCCTCTCTGTATAAGATTCTTCGGGCGCTTTGAGTGTTTGAGCAAAAACCTGATTATGTCGGGAGGCATTATTAGAATTCGATGATAATCGATAGCCACTTGCATTTGCCCGAGTTGAGAGAAGGGAGAACTCTTGCAGATTCAAAAGAAGAGCTACTTCAAGAGCTCAAGAAGAACAACGTAGATTATGCCATACTAATCCCGGACAACACGCCAGTCTCGGAAATAGGAAGCCTTGACGAAGTTCTGGGTCTCGTTGAACATCACAAGAACTTGTTCGTGATGGGAACAATAGACATCCAAAGAGATAGAGAACCTCACATGCGAAAACTAGATCTCCTGTTTCGAACAAGAAGAATCGTTGCAGTGAAAATTTTTCCTGGGCACGACACAATCTATCCAACGGACAAACGGCTTGTTCCAGTATACGATTTGTGCGTCAAGTATGACTTGCCAATAGTCATTCACACAGGCGCGAATTCTAGGAACCCAGAACCTGCAAAGTACAATGACCCCAAGCACATTGTTAAAGTTGCGAGGCGATTTCCGACACTGAAGATTGTCATCGCTCACTATTTCTGGCCTAAGGTGGAATATTGTCATGAACTAACAAAGTCTTATGCGAACATTCATTTTGATACGTCAGGGCTGGCAGATGATGAAGTAGTCGAAGAAACCGGACTGGACAAGATAAAGAAGGTTCTGACTTCAACAGTAGAACAACGCCCCAGCAATGTCTTGTTCGGAACAGACTACGCAATGTGCAACATAAAAAAGCATATTGAGCTAGTAGAGTCATTGAAAATAAGCAGAAAAGCCAAAGACAAGATATTCAGCGAGAACGCCATCAAGCTCTTTCATCTGAGAGTGTAGCTAATTCGTGCAGTAGAGGTGCCTGCTTCACATGGGGAAGATCAGTCGTGGTAAGGAAAAGAATCTTGACATGAAACGCAGTTACATGATCCAACTGACGGCGATTGCAGACGCAATTTCCAAAGCCCTCAGAGACAATTTTCTTGGCTTCTACATAATGGGATCTTTCGTAATGGGAGATTGGGAACCACAAAGGAGCGACATAGACTTCATAGTAGTCACCAGAAAACCTCTGAACAAAGAGGAATCCATCCAGATCAGTAAACTGCACCAGACTCTTTCTAAATCAGATGTAG
>JAUQYT010000350.1 GCA_030587605.1 Candidatus Njordarchaeum guaymasense | reverse complement strand
TATGAGGGGTTATTTGACATCTCCTCAGTTCTGGGAATCAAGAGATCGTACAGCCATGTGATTGCCATGTTTTGTATTCCAGCAAGTTGAAGGATCGTTACGGATATGGTTATCAAGGCAGCAACGCCTAGAACAAGAGTCAGATAAGGCGCGATCAATTTGAGGTAGAGCTTGACCTTTTCAGGAATGCGGTTTCTCCCACTCATCGAGTAGATAGAAAGCGACCATAGAGGGGTTACGACCGTTACTAAGAAGAGAAACAGGAATGCCGAGTATACACTTGTGTAAGAGGCGAACGCCAGCAATCCGGCTTTGACTACGGAGACCCCGATTAGGGCTCTCATCCCCCTGCGGTTTTCAAGGATCTCGTTGTTCAGCCTGTAATCAACAAACGCGAATAGTGGAATCAAGAAATATCCTAAAGATTCTCCCACGCCACCCCAGTTGAAGTACATCAATATGGACCGCCAGAGAAACACTGACGTAATGCCAGTTATCATGGAATACGCTCTATTTCTCGACATTGCATTCGTGAACAAATAGATTGAGATCGAAATCAAGGATAAAAACAAAAGACTCAACGTAAGATCAATCAGAGGCAGAGAAATCTGTAGACCTACTATTTGATACAAGTTGTATGTGAATGATGCCACAACCATGAATGCAGCATTTAGAACGTGCTCATTATAGGGTAAGACATAGGGGTAGTCTATCGTGATCAGTGCCGTTCCTTTATCAATGATCTCTTTAGTTATGAGGAGATACCCCCTGTCGTCTCCGCCGGGGTAAGAGGCTAGTCCGATAGCAGGACCGAAATACCATACTACTCCCACTACAAAGAGTATCAAAAGGAAAGCGTTATTCCTGTTATTCAAGAGCATCCTGAACCGTCTTACAATCCCCTCAAGAAGAAGTGACTTGTCTACTTTGTCTACTAGTATTTTTCTCAACACAATGATTACTTCTGTTGCAACAGAGAACACTAAAACTAGAAGTACTCCAAGTTGGTTGAGGAGCGCAAACAGGGAGAGTAAGAGGCTATAAACAACGGTGAAGAAGACACCAATTGCGACATAGACGAAGAACCTTGCTGATTCAGAATCCATCGTCAAGTTTATTCTTAGCCCAAAGACTCTGTTCGCCAAAATGATTAGAAGCTTAGTTGATGCATGTCCAACGATGAGGTAAGTTCCCATTGCTACAGCGATGAGTGCGAGCAGCATCAAGGGCGTTAATACGTCTATCACTACACATCACACAGAGAGGGGAGTGTCTTCTTTGGATATGTGCTTAATTCAGAATCAGTGACTTAGTCGAAGGAACCCTTTGCCAAATGTACTGTAATCTACGTTTCTTCGTATCCATACTAGCTAGGACATGAGAGAGCGCTTCGAAGCCGACGCCGATGATTGTGCCAAGGAACTTTTTGGGATGAAAACTCAGGGTTTTGGGAAGTGCCTTAATTATTTGACTGGACTTGATTGATGCTATGTCAGCCCCATAGTTTCTAACAAGTTGCTGATGTCCGTAAACCACTCTTCTTCGCTGAGATATTATATCTCTGATGCTTGAGGGGCCCTTCATTGAGACAGTTGCAGACGGCACATAGACTACATCGCAGCCCGCTCTCATTGTTACTAGGCCAATGTAAGCATCGTCATTTACAATTGTGAGAGGAATTGTCCTGATAATTCCAGTTCTAATTGCACAGAACTCACCCGAGATGTGGAAATATCTACCCTCAATGTCTTCAGCTTTGGCAATATGGTGGTGCAGACCCCAGATCATGTGAGGGATCCAACCCAGGACGGTATCCTCTGGGTTGACTGGCACTGGTCTGCCTCCTGCTGCTCCAACTCTCTGGTCTCGAAATGGGAAGACGAGGTTGCTGAGGCTCTTTTCGTGGGGAAGGGTGTCAGCAGCTTCGAGGACCAATATGTCTGTGTCGCATTCTCTTAACAGGATATTTACCGCTGAGGCCTTTCCTCTCCTTTCGCTTTCAACGATAAGCTTCAATTTAGGATCCAACTTCATGCTTTTTTCAACGATATTCTCTGTGCCATCAGTACAGCCGCTTGCGACGACGACGATCTCCCTGAGTTTGAAATCGTTACTAAGCTTCTGTCTGGACAATGTTTCGAGGAGTAATCCGATATTATGGGCTTCATTGTAAGCCGGAATGCCAATTGACACCGACATCAAGTTCGTCTGACTCTCCAGTTGTCTTCCAAGTGCGTCTTGCTTTCTTCGGCAGTTCCTAGGAACTTATCGACCATATATCTGATATAAATCCATACTGTTTTAAGTGCGATTCGCATCAACTTTTTGACTAGTAGCAGAACACTATAATCGGATGTGACTACCAGCATAATTCGCTACTGTCAAGGCGACTACAAACACGGAATGTGGTTGGCGAGACCAAATGATGGACAAGGTTGGAGCGGCGCGTGGAGTTGCCTACATGGGTATTCAGTACGTGATTCAGTTTGCTTCACTGATGGTATTCTACTTTTTCGCTGTCCGGCTGCTCACCGAACAACAGATCGGCATAGTTGTTTTCTTCGTATTTTTCATCAACATAATTCCAGTGCTCACCCAGCTCGCTGTGCCAGTGGCCTCAGCGAAATATATATCAGAGTACCTAGGCAAAGGCGATTCGAGAAATGCATCACGAGTTAGTAAGACCTCAAGCCGTCTTGTCGCTGGCCTGACGGTTTCGACACACATTGCCTTGTTTCTAGCTTTCCCGTGGTTCACTCATTACTTTGTCGGTCAGATAGACTTGACGACTATGCTCTGCTTGATTCTAGTTTCAGCAGTTACTAATCTATTCACAATTGAAGCAACGAATCTCCAAGGTCTTCTGTCTCTCGGGAAAATGGCAACAGTCCTATCAGCTAGTAACGCCATCGGGAGAGGCCTAAGCATAGTCCTGATCTTCTATGGATTTGGATTGAGTGGAGTTCCCCTTGGATGGCTAATCGGCGCGCTTTTCGCAGCCGTCGCTGGCTATCTGTTTCTTAGAAACCGATTCCAGAAACCAGTCAAGGGCTTTTCAGTTAAAAGACTGTTATCATACAGTTGGCCGGTTTTGACGTTTCAGCTCATGATCCAAGCGCAGACTTGGGTGGATGTCTGGATACTCTACGCACTAATACCTGATCTAGCGATTCTCGCGACATACCATCTGGTTATGACAGGCGCGCTGGTCATTACGATAGCTGCATACTCTGTTACTACGGTGATTTTCCCGGTAGTGTCGTCTCAATACGCTAAGGGCTCAGTTGAAGAGGTTTGCTATTCACTTAGAGCAGCATCTCGAGTACTCAACTTCCTAGTAATTCCATTTGGTGTCGTCCTGGCTTCCCTCTCTCCCATGCTGATAGAGGTAGTATTCGGATGGAGATATATCGCCGGTTCTCCGGCTTTCACAGTTTCGTGCCTCTTTGCTATTATTCCAGCGTACAACTTGTTGTACGTCACAGCGCTTCAAGCAATAGGGGACACTAAACCCCTAGTAGCCATAGTAGTAGTCTCATTTGTTGCCGATGTCGTAGCGGCGTACATTCTTACTCCGATCTTCGGGATCGTTGGAACGGCACTTGCGAGAAGCGTAATGTATGCAATAACGGCCGTTGTGAGTTATTGTTTTCTCAGGAGGAGACTGACGCCGCCAATGGATCTCGGATCCCTCGCGAAGATGATACTCTTCTCTCTAACGATTGGTCTTCCTCTTTACCTGATCGACGTATTGATTGTGTATTGGTTTGGTTTCACCTTGCTGATAGGAACTGCGATCCTGATTGGTTCGGCTGTGCTTCTCTTCTTTGTGGCAGGCGCGATCTGGAAACCTTTGAATTATGATGACTTCAATGTTCTTATACGAGCATTTCCTGGCAGCCTTCGAGGAGTGGTGAATTCGCTGAGGAGGTTCTTCTGCAAGAAAGAGAATCAGTCACGTGGAGAAGAGATGAGAAGTAACTAATCAAGAAGCTATAGTGGTTTCTAGGTCTGGTATCAAACAAGACATAAATAGATGCTCGTCAAACATGTCGATTACGCTGGAACAGCGTGGGGCGGAAACCAAAATGCCGAAGACAAGATTTCACAAGATGTTCAAGAGACTATTCGCAACTAACATACGCCTCAAGGGATTAAGGGCAGCCGTATTCGCCCTCGGTCTCAGCGCTTCCCGGTACATTGAATATGCTGTCACGCTTGATCTCAGCAAACCATATCTTAGGAGAGGGCTAGTAGTTGAGGTGGGATGCGGACACTCTCTTCTGCCATCAATATGGGCTGAGATGAGGCTGCGTGTAGTTGCGGTGGACATCAATGTCGAGGCCCTAAGATGGCAAGTAACTTCCCCGAAACTCGCCAGCCTTGATACGGGGAGTCTAGTACAAGCAATACAAGCGAGCGCTGAGCAGTTGCCGTTCAGAAATGGAAGTGTATCCTCTATTGTAGTCATGTCTGTCATTGAACATATTCCCCACGATAGTGAAGCCACAAGCGAGATAGGAAGAGTACTCATGCCTCACGGGCTCACCATGATAAGCATCCCGCTCTCTGGATCAGACACAACATTCCTGAAGTCTGGGTACGAGACGGGGATACCTTCCATTTATCAACGTCTTTTCGGATCTAGCTTGCTTAGGATGCTGAAACTATTCAATGTGGATCGTGGATCAAGCCACATCGAGCGCTTCTATGGAGCTCAAGATGTGAGGACGCGCCTCATAAAACCGTCAGGTTGCACCGTCGAAAACCAAATCACCCTCCGAAGCAGACTTCTCGTTCGAATAGTGCATGAGCGGCTTATCCCTACTGGCGTGTTATCTCTCTTGGAGTTTCTCGTGGCAAGATACCTGATGATTATCGGGGACTCAACCGCCGACATGGATGCAATAATATATGCGGCTCGGAAGATGGGAGGAAAGCGTACACGCAATGAACAAAACCATTAGGACGGAGTAGGGAACATGGACTCGTCAATACCACCTGAAGCACGGAGAACGGCTACAAAATCACGCAACCGACTCGCCTCCAACAACAGGAATTCATTTGGGGAAGAGTACTTCAAGCGCTTGACATCTAAATCGATTCTCCGAGGTAAGAAACCTCTACAGAACAGGTTCTGGATTAGATACCTTGGAAGACTTAGACCCAGCGGCAAGCTACTTGATCTGGGATGTGGAGAAGGTTTCTTTCTAGAAGAAGCCGAAAGATACTACGAAACCCAAGGTGCAGATATCTCTGAATACGCAATCAAGAACGCTAAGAAAAGGCGCAAAACTACAAGACTGTGCGTCAAGGATGTAAAGCATTTGGATTTCCCACCAAAGCAGTTCAATATAATAGTATCATTTGACCTGATGGAACACATAGATAGACCACTGATAACCATCAAACAATGCAACAACATACTCAAAGACCGAGGCATACTACTGATTTCTGTCCCGAATCTTCAATCATTTGGGAGATACCTGAAGCGACAAGACTGGTTTGGATACCGCGACAGAACACACACCTCGCTACTTTCACGAAACAAGTGGGTTAACTTGTTAAAGAAGGGAGGGTTTGAGATCGTAGAGGTTCTTTACGACGGACTCTGGGACTCACCCTATCTTCCTGGAATTCCAAGAATCATACAGCATCTTGTCTTCAAGTTTCCATCGACTTTGCTTTTCTTTCTTGGATTTCACTTCCCAGAGAGACTTGGGGAAGACATGTATCTGGTAGCTATCAAGAAGAAGGATCTGTAGTCGCAGTGATGCAACATGGGCAAGCGACCTGGTCTTGTGCGTTATCTTCGGAACTTGCTGAAAATCATTTTCATTGAGATTGATCCGTGGAAGAGGATCGAAGAGAACCTGATCCTGAAACTCACTGGTAGGCTGAGGAACCAAGCCATCTGCGATATTGCTTGCGGGATAGGACGAATAAGTGACAGGCTAAACAAGCTCGGTGGCAGAGTCTCAGGCATAGATATAGACGAAAACGAAGTCAGAGTCGGAAGTGAGACCTCAGCGAACATAGACTTCATACTGGGTGCTGCCGAGCACCTACCATACAGATCAAGTTTTTTTGACAAGGCTGTTTCAGTGTGCGCCCTTGAACATTTCTCGGACGATAAGCAGGCTCTTAAAGAAATTAACCGTATCCTCAAGAAACGGGGTACTCTGGTCTTGACTGTTGACAGCTTCTCACATCCGAATCTCAATCAGAAGATAATTAGCACACAAAGGAGAATCTATCACGTCAAGCGGTACTACACTGAGGAAACATTGGCTTATTCGCTCAAGCGCGCAGGGTTCAAAGTGAAGACTATG
>JAUQYT010000346.1 GCA_030587605.1 Candidatus Njordarchaeum guaymasense | reverse complement strand
CATAGTCGGCAACGTCGAAATAGGCAAGAACTCCAAAATACAGAAGGACACCACGATAAGAGGACCGGCAATAATCGGAGAAAACTGCAAGATAGGTCCCGCCAGCTATATCGGGCCATACACATCCATAGGAAACAACGTAACGATCATCGGCGGAGAGATTGAGAACTCCATAATCATGGACGGCGCAACTATAAACTGCGACAAGAGAATCGTGGACAGCCTAATAGGACGAGACTCCAAAATAATATCAAGCATCGCCAAACCTTCGGGATCCCGCTTCGTCATAGGGGACAGCACATACATAGGAATATAGTAAGCCAGAAAGCAGTACAGCTTCGTTTCCTTCCCCGTAAGCCCGCCTTGCTTACCAATGTAATTTAAGGCAGTCTCATAGATAGAGTCCATAGACTAGTGCCACAGGCAAGAACGGGGATTGCATCACGATGGGGCTCATCACACTTGTATTTGAACCCGACGGAAGAAGAGGACAATTCAAGAGTGGAACCCGCTTGTTTGACGCCGCAAAAGAACTAGGAGTGGGAATAAGATCCGAATGCGGTGGCGAGGGAACATGCGGAAAATGCAGGGTCGTGATCGTGAGTGGCTCAAGCTTGCTCGATGGTCGAACAGACTCCGAAGAGGAGTTGCTTACCCAGAAGGAGATCGAGAGTGGGTATCGACTCTCCTGCCAAGCACAAATCAAGGGTAAGGAGCCCCTGACCACAAGCACAATAACCATTTTAGTACCTAACGAGAGTCGAGTGGGTGTAAGAAGAATACAGATAAAGGGGATGGAGCAGCCCGTCCAGCTCAACCCCGCAATTCAGAAACTCCACCTAACCTTGCGGAAGCCAACCATCATGAACCCCACGGCCGACGATGAAGGACTAATCACCAGAATAGAGGATGTCACCGAACTCAGGAACCTCAAACTTACCTATGGGGCCTCAGGAATCCTTCCCACAGTCATACGCGAAGGGAACTGGGATGTCACAGTCACGCTGTGGAACAATCAACAGATCATTGACATCGAGGCTGGAGACACCACAGCAAGGAACTACGGGGCATCAATCGACATAGGAACATCAAAGATCGTCGGCTACGTTGTCAACCTAAACACTGGAGAAGTGCTCTCAGCAGGCATGCTTGAAAACCCCCAGATACAACACGGCGAAGACGTCCTAACCAGAATCGCCTACGCCACACAATCCACCGAAAACCAAGAAGAAATAAGAAAACTAGTTGTAGACGGAATCAACACCGTGATTGAATCAGCATGCAAGGAAGCAACAGACATCGACATGAAGAAGATACACGAAGTCACCGTTGTAGGTAACACCGCAATGACACACCTCTTCCTAGGCATACAGCCAAAGTTCCTATCCTTGGCACCCTATCCCCCGGCTATAAAGAGATCCATGGACGTTGAAGCAAAGAAAACTGGACTAAGAATCCACCCTCAAGGAAACGTACACGTGCTACCATGCGTAGCAGGATACGTTGGCGCAGATGCAGTGGCCGACGTAATAGCCACATCCATACACGAAAAAGACGAGATGAGCCTACTCGTTGATGTCGGAACAAACGGCGAAGTATTCTTGGGAAACAAGAAGGAAATACTATCATGCTCATGCGCGGCTGGACCAGCCTTCGAAGGAACCCACATAAAATACGGAATGAAAGCCGTCACAGGAGCCATCGAGAAAGTCAAAATCAACCCAAAGACATTCGACGTGAAGTATGAAACAATAGGCAACGAGAAACCAATAGGGCTGTGCGGGTCAGCGATGGTCGACATCGTAGCCGAACTACTCAAAACCGGAATCATATCAACGAGAGGAAGATTCAATCAAGAAACCATCAAGACAGAAAGACTGATCCAGACAAAAGAGGAGGAAAGCGGTGGAATATCCTTCGTGGTGATCTGGAAAGATGAAACCGCCATCAACAAGCATATCACAGTCTCAGCGAAAGACATCAGCGAAATACAACTAGCCAAAGCAGCTCTCCACACAGGATGTGAGGTCCTCATGCAGAAAAAAGGAATAACTGAAAAAGACATAGACCGAGTATACATAGCGGGAGCATTCGGCAATTACATTAACCCAGAAAACGCCAAGACCATAGGACTCATACCAGACATTCCGACCGGGAAAATCACTTTCGCGGGAAACACAGCGCTGTCAGGCGCAAAAATGGCCCTTACCTCAATGAAAGTCAGAGAACTCGCAGATAGATTGTCAAAACGGATCAAGTACGTGGAGCTGATGGTGGAAGAGAAATTCAAGCGTGAATTCATAGCATCAATACTACTCCCTCACAAAGACTTGGATAAATACCCATCAGTCAAGAAACTCATTCCTGACAAGATTTGAAAGAGCATTTTGGGACACACCTTCACAAGGCTGGTCGGGTATCCGACTGAAACAATCCTTGAGTAACAATGGCCGGACTTCTCACCAAAATCCTTAATAAACTCTCATGTAACTTGCTACTAACGCTGAGTGTCCCGGCGTAGCTCAGTGGTACAGACTTGGTGGGGAATCTTGCCTTGGTCTGCACTCTAGAGCGGGCGGCTGTAGTGGGATGCAAATGACTCTGTGATGTGTCTCGCAAGACCAATTGGTTAGCCCCCGTTCAGACACCGTCTGGTCGCAGGTTCAAGTCCAACGGCAACACGGCCGTTGGTGAGAGTCCTGCCGCCGGGACCACATATTTTTCTGGATTTATCTCCGGGGCTGATACTATTAGTGGGCAGTTGTAGACGAAGAACAGTACTAGAATCTGGTATTCGACAAGCGAATGTTAGATCGAGATTATCTGTATTCCACGTGTTCTGAACGTTGGGGAGATTGAGGCTGTTCCCCAGTGTCCTTTCTGTTCTAGGTTCTTGCCTACACGGTCTATTGACTTCAGCACGTTCATGTAGTTGTCGTGGATCCTAAAGCCGTAGACGGGGTACTTCACCTCTCCATTCTCCACCATGAGGTTTCCACTTCTGGCGTTTGAGGTGAACGCTCCAGCCCTACTGTTGAGGAGTCGCTCGTACCTAGTCCATCCAAGTATGATGCCACGTTTTGTATCCTGGATTATCTCTTCTTCAGTTGAGTCACCTGGCAGAATGACGAAGTTCGCGGATGAGCAGGTTGGAGGAAAATCATATCTCTTGCCTTCGAGCGTGCTTCCACCGACCTGAGTAAGGACTCGGAAACCATTGCCGGTGCTTTGAACGCCGAACTTTGTGGCGGTGTAGGAATCGTGGAAGAAGGACTTGAGCAGACCGTTCTCTATAATGACTGTGCGCCCAGTTGGTAGCCCTTCATCGTCAACTGAAGCACTTCCCTTCCCGTCTTCGAATCTCCCATCTTCAACTACGTTCACCACATCGGATGCGACTTGCTTGCCTAAGAACTCGGTGAACATTGACAAGCCATCATGGACTCTGCGGGCATTTGCCATTCCCGCGAGGTTCCTCATCGTTAAACTCATGCAGCTAGGAGTATAGATTATGTCGTATCTCCCTGATGATGGCTGCTTGGGTCCCAAACTCTCCACGCTCATTTCCGCAGACTTCTCTCCAACATGTTCCACCCCGTCAACTAGCTTCGAATATTTGCGGGTCACTAGTGTGTCAAAACCTTGAGCAGTCAAGTCTCCGTCCTTTGTCATAGAAGTGAGAGTGGCATAGAAATGGCCACCCATATCATGTGAGTCAACACCATTTGAATTCGTAATGGCGAATTCGTAGCCTACCACTGTCATTGATCCTGAGCAGTCATGAACACGATTATCGCGGGCGAGCGCAGAGTCAATCATTCTCTTTCCAAGTTCAGCCAGCTCTTCTTCTTTGAGATTTCGAAGTCTCTCGTCTGAGAAGCTACTGTCTAAGAACTTCTTGGTCCTGTTGTCGGGCGGTTTTGCGAAACTCACGTTCTCCTTTTCACCCACCTTGGAATTCGCGACCTTGGTCGCTTTCCTGTAGGCTTCTCTCGCAGCTTCTATTGTCAGTGAAGTCCGAGAAGCATAGCCGATAAACCCGCTCTTTAGAACTCTTACACCAATCCCTGAATCTTTGTTTAGTTTTGATTCAAGGATGTCCGTGTTTACTATTCGAAGTGCCCGTATTTGATTATGTGAGCAGTAGATCTCCAACTGATCTACTTCATTCATCTTTGAGAGATCTTCAAAAACCCTCTGAGCAAAGTCACGTATGGCTGCATTCGGCGACAACTTCCCTATTCACCTCTCGGAACTATGTTCGCTCTGCTGCGCAACGTTGGACCACCATTACCAACGCATATAAGTTGCTCAGGGTCTCCTTTTCCGCAGCCTGTAAGCGGTAAGATTGCCAAATCTTGACCGACGGCATCAATTGACTTGAAAAACTCTGGTGCCGTCCCCATAACAACAGCCCCCCTGTAAAGTTCACCAAGTTCACCATTCTTGATGATGTAGGTCTCTTGGGGCGAGACTGTCCATCTGAAGCGCTTATCGTCTATCGAGGGGCCCACATAGTATTTCACGAATATTCCATTCTTTGTCTCTCTGACTATCTCCTCGCTCTTCCAGTCTCCACCCAAGATAAACGTATTACTCATCCTTATCAATGGGATGCAGTCAAATGAAAAGGATCTCATTCCACCCGTAGCCTCAACACTAAACTTCTCAGCTGTCTGCCTTGACTGAATGTGTCCAACGAGTTTCCCCTGCTCAATCAAGTATGTGCGCCGGCACTTAACGGCTTCATCATCGTAAGGCGTGTACCCAAGCGTCCCCTCAATACCCCCTTCATCCACCGCGCTCAGTAGGTCGGAGCCAACCTTTCGTCTAAGCATGCCTTGCCACCAAGCGCCACCGCCCCAAGCGTTCTCCCAGCCGAGAACCCTATCGGCTTCAGAGGGATGTCCAATTATCTCGTGGACGAGCAAAGCGAGAAACGAGGGATCCATCACAATCTGAGTTTCTCCGATCTTTGGACAAGCCTTGGCTTTCAGCAAACGAATTACTCTTTCTCCAACACTCTGTGATGACTGGATGAGGAGACCTGGCTCCACGGCTTCATAGCCGCCTGAACCGCCGACCTCAAAAGTGGCTAACTCTGAAATGCCTGAGCTGAACCCGAATGCTGACAAAGTCGAAAACGCCATGGAGTGCTTGAAGTCAATTCTGGCTCCCTCAGAAGTCGCGATATACTTGTGGCTTTCAACTCCAACCATAGCGGCGGTTGTCTTAATCACTTCGTTTGACGCCTTGAGTCTTGTATTGCTTTCCACGAGGGAGTTAACTTTATCTTTGAAATCAACGTCAGAGAACTTTTCTCTGACCTTGGTGACAACGTTGTCGCGAGCTGGCTTAACTTTCTGGAGTCTCACCGGAGTTCTCCTTCGAGTTCCAGCCGATCGACCAATTTTCACGGCAGACTCTACTGCATCTTCCAAGCTTAAGTTGTCAAGTTTTGTTGTTGAGGAGAAGCCCCAGGCTCCGTCTGCAATTACCCTAATCCCAACGCCCTTCGATGAGTAATCAAAACTCGACTTCAGCAACCTGCCTTCAACATTTATGGTTTCATTGCTGAGTTCTTCAACCCTCGCCTCACAGTAAGTGGCTCCTTCTTTGGACGCCCTCTCTAGTATTAGGTCGGCTAGATCATCCATGCTGATGGTGCTGTTCATGGGAGTTCCCCGCCTCACACAATTCAACTACTTACCTCATATTTGTTGGAAACATGAATCATTAATGGAATGATTGAAGGTGAATCCGGAGGAGGAAACAATGTAAGGTTCCTCCAAACGCCTCTCAGAGGCTTATCCATTCATCCTCCGCTCTACGTTTGATAATCTCATCCAACTTTTCTTTTGGTAGGTTGAGTTCTTTTCCTGCGATCTCCCAGAATTCTCGATATCTGACTCCTGCAAGTATTTTCGCCATGGTCTTCTTGACTTTCTCTTGGAATTCAGAAGTTATGTTGTCTTTCTCCTCTTCCCCTTGGCGCTCGATGCGGCATTTTATGGCTTGGAGTACCTTGCCTACCTGTTCGTCACTTAGATCGATCCCTTTGAGCTCTCTCTGCAGCACGGTCTTGACTCCAGTTGATCCGCTCAGCTTCCCAAAACTTATCTGCCTCCTTCTGCCCACAATCCTGGGATCGATCGGCTCATATGCCAATGGGTGGAACAGCATGCCTTTGACATGTATCCCGGATTCATGTGTGAAAGCATTGCCGCCAACGATCGCTTTATGAACAGGTATCGGAATGCAGAAGACCTTCTCTGCGAGTAGAGAAAGCTCGAATAGCTTCTCAATCGTCAAACCTGTCCTCCTGTCATACAGAATCTCTAGGGCCATAACGACTTCCTCCAAGGGCGCGTTTCCAGCTCTTTCGCCATAACCATTCACGCATACGTGGGGATAGTTCGCGCCCTCTTCTATTGCAGTTAGAGTGTTTGCAGTCGCTAATCCAAGGTCGTTATGGCAGTGGACTGAGACAGGCACCTCAACAGATCCTTCACGGAGCTTATCCATGAGTCGTCTCATGAAAATCCTCATGGAGCCTGGACGCATGAAACCCACAGTATCCGCCACAACCACTCTCTGCGCCCCAGCTTCCGCGACGCTCTTGAAAACTTTGGCTACAAAGTCAACATCGCTTCTGGATGAGTCCTCAGCTACGAAATCGGCTTTCATACCGTGGTCACGAACATATTCGATTGATTCGACTGCTCGCCTAATTACCTCGTCTCGTCCCCCCTTGAACCTATAGTCGTACTTTATTCTTAGATCAGATGTGGCAAGGAAGATTGGAACCTCGTCAACGTCGCATTCTATGCATGCGTCAATGTCCTTTCTCAGTGCTCTGGCGGGGGCTCCTATGCTGGCATGTGAGAATTTCTCCCTACATATTGCTTTCACGACTTCGACCTCATGCTTTGAGACAGCTGGGTAGCCGACGACGATTACGTCGACGCCGATCTCATCTATTAGCTTGGCAAGTTGGATCTTCTCATCGATACTCAAAGAGACTCCTGGTGTCTGTTCACCGTCTCTCAGAGTCTCGTCCCATATGTGAACCCTACTCGGCATCGTTGGAGGAATAGACTCAGGCAGTAAGTTGTAGTTGATCAGGACCCCTCTGTCGTGCCATTGCTTCAGGCTCTTAAGAAAATCAGTCACGCCCATGGCTCTCAACCTACCTACATTTCTTCAACATGGGTGTATGCCCTAAATTAAACTTTTCATATTTCCCTCAAGTTCCGCTAACAGGAATGTCATTACTGATAGCGCCTTGATTTCATCAAAAAACGGTTTTCTTGATCGCTAATCTAGGTACCTAATTGAAGAAGCCTTGTCAAATAATGTAGGTACTTTCCTAGAGCAACCTACAAGTATTCGACTGACCATCTAGGTCTCATGTCTTACAGCTGCATTCATTCCGAAAATCCTAGGACAGACTCTCCAAGAACCTTGACGTTTGAAGCGGTGTTGTTAGTCTAACAGGGAGTGATTATGAGGGGATCAAGCCGCAAGAGGAGGTTCAACGGACATGAGCTCAAAAGGGAGGGAACCGAGAGGATTCGATCTCGAGCCGAGAGCTTACTTGAGGAGAATTCAAAACGTTCTCCCTGGTCTAAGAACCAGAACAAAGATCATCAGAGCTTTGAAGGACGCCACGAAACCAGCAAGAAGAACATCCAATGAAACGGGCCTCTCGTACAAAGTTGTGATTTATCACCTGAACACAATGGAAAACGAGAAGATCGTGACCCACAAGGGGAAACGACCTAAAGTATGGCGCTTAACTGGACTAGGACAGCAGAAGATAATGTAGCCAAGTTCCGAAAAGACAAAAATATAGAAGACCAACAACTATCTAAAAACTAGGAACGATGGATCACGTTTAATCAAAAGCAAAAGTGAGATGAGAGTATTGAGATTGAGAGGAAAAGTAGCCATAATCACTGGCGCAGGCGCAGGAATTGGAGAAGCCACCGCCTTTGTACTTGCAAGGGAAGGAGCATCAGTGTGTTGCGCTGATCTAACTGATTCTTGTCTAAGAGTTGCCAAGAAGATCAAGGACTCAGGCGGAAGCGCAATATTCGTGGAAGGCGATGTCTCAAATGTGGAAGACGCCAAGAGAATTGTTGACAAAACGATTGAAGCATATGGAAAAATCGATATCCTATTCAATAATGCAGGTATTGTCATCGGCGGAAGGATTGACAACACGTCTGTCGAAGACTGGGATAAGACAATGGCGATAAATGTCCGAGGCATCTACTTATTGTCAAAATACGCGATTCCCCACCTGAAAAAAACCAAAGGCACAATAATCAATACCGCATCCTCTGTCGCATTGAAAGGAGTCAAAGACAGGGCAGCGTATACCGCATCGAAAGGCGCTGTCCTAGCGTTGACCCGCGCGATGGCGATGGACTATATGGAGGACGGCGTTCGGATAAACTGCATTAGCCCCGGCACAACGGATACACCATCTTTTCGGGAAAGAGTAGCACAGTCCGAAGATCCAGAGGAAGCGAGAAGGCAACTTGTATTGCGGCAGCCCATGAAACGATTAGGAAAGCCTGAAGAAATCGCCGATGGAGTTCTCTTCCTAGCGTCGAATGAATTCTGCACTGGAACTAATCTGTCAGTCGACGGCGGAATGACAACGTAATCAAGTGAGCGAAAAGAAAAGCAGGTAAAAATCTCAGTTTCGTATCGCAGTTCAGTCTATTATCGTGCTTCCTTGATGCCAAAGATATCCGCTGCAACTTTCTTAGTCACAACTAGCTGGGCTACCAGGTTGTAGAATGCCTTTTCAACATTTTCACCTGTTGCCGCAGAGGTCTCAAAGTACTTGAAGCCATAACCGTCCGCTAGCTCCATGATTTCGCTCTCAGTTACCGCTCTTTCGCCAACCATATCCTTCTTGTTGCCTATCAAGATGGTCGGAACCTTTTGCTGCAAGTTGTCTCTAAGGTCGACATACCAGGTTCTTACGTGCCAAAATGTTTCAGGTCTAGTCAGGTCAAAAACTAGGATAGCAGCGCTGGCTCCCCCATAGTACTGGTTTCTGACGGAGCTCATAATCTCCTGTCCAGCTATGTCCCATATGGACAGTGCTAGGAGAACACCTCCATGAAGCTTATACTGCATCGTAGTCACATCTACGCCTATGGTGGGCTTCGCGTCAAACAAGAACATTCCCTTCGAATGTCGCCTCACGAGACTAGTCTTCCCGACGGACCAGTCTCCAAGCACAACAACCTTGAAGGTGAAGCTCTTGGCGCCTTCTTCTGTCATCGGATTCGACCAGCATCTTTCTAAGACAATAATCTGTACATACTTGGAATAAGTCTTTTTCGTGGCTTGCAAGCCAAATCGAAGCCAAATAGCAATTCTCTCAACGCTAGTATTCTCGCTGAAGCTTCCAGAGAGAAGAGATGATGCGAGTTTAGACTGTTATACCTTCTTCTTTCTCTGGACCTCTTGGTCTCTTGATCCAATGGCTTGAAGGGTAAAAAGTTATAAGGGTATTACCCCGATAGTCTTTATGGGAGACAGGGATTTGGAAAAGCAAGAGAAGAGTATCGATGTTGCTTGTCCAAAATGTAAGGGCACGCATATTCTAAAGATGCTTCTTGAGAAGCCATCTCCGATGGCAGGTAAAGACCTCACGGTAGCGCGTTCCGAGAACATTAACAGGCACCTTGGGGCGATACTTGTTTGTCCGAAGACCCATAAGAAGTTCCACACATCAATAGTTCTCCGGGTTGAAGACTACTGGGACATTAAGTTGGCTAATGAAGTCTCATAAGAGACGAACGAACAGAACGAAATGCCGAGATGGCTTAACCCATAGGCACACACGACTTTTCGAGTCTCCAAAGTTGAGTGTAACTCTCGTTTGCGCTACTACCAGTTCAGTTGTTAAAACACGTATTTTCCGTTTTCCATGATTTTCTTGTTGTCTATCCATACGCTGCTGTTTATCATGATGCCATCTACATGTGTTCTTGACTGCCAGTCTGCTCCAGTGTCTTCCGCGTATGGGTTTCCGAAGGCGCAGTGAACAGTCGGAAACTTCTCATCTTGCAGGAGGTTCGCTATTAACTTTTTCAGGAAAATGTTTGTTCCTAAAGCGAATTCTCCAAACCGATTGCTGTTCTCATCAGTCTTCAGATACTCTTGCAGCTCTTTCTTCAGTTCTTGGTTCCTTGTTTCAATGCTGTTTACGTCTGCCCTCGAGTTTCTTACCTTGATTCGGACAGGTGAATCTGTCAGTATACCGTACTTCTTGTCGAAAAAGTCCCCGAGTAGGTCGATGACCATTACCCCATTTGCTTTAGCGGCTGCTGTGAAGGTCTCGCCTTCAGGCAGATTACCCCATTCGCCTTTTGTATGATACAGGCCGTGGCAAGGCTTCCATCGCCAGTTCGGGTTGAGCTCAACCTCCAAGTTGGAGCCTGCGGGGTTAGTAACCTTGATCTTCCTAGCTTTCCTAGCGACCTCAGTAACCTTCATCGTGACCTTGTATATCTCCTCGTAATCACCGCACATGCCATCCTCCATAATCTGCTGGGTTATTCTTGGCATGTGTCCATGCCGAGCGTATTTCAAGACTTTTTCTATGAACTGCATTCTGGCTGTGATTTCCCCTTTCAAACTGTCAGTCGCCCAGAAGCTGATGTTTGCCCAGGGTGTCTCAGCGCCTATCTCTTCGGGTAGCTTCGTCATCGGTCTTTCACTGAAGTCTTCCAACACGAAGTGCTTAACATTCCCTGGGGTTATAGCCTCAGCCTCTTTGATAAGCGCGTTACCTACATCAGCTCGTGACCTGTCAAATACGATCAAAACATGCTCTCCACTGCTGACATTCATGCAGGTTCGAACAGCGTTTCTCGCACCTTGCTTAAGGGTTCCCATATGTTGCACACCTCCAAACCAATGTCAGAAATGCTAGAGACGCGAATCTGATGAATTATTAGCACATGGCTCGATGAAATACTTAAGCCTGTTTCCTTCACAGTATTATCAAAACCTAGCCTTAATGTCTGGGTTGTCTTCGGTTTCTGGTTCTCATGAGGGCATAGTTATCAGCAAGTATATTAGGGAACAGCCTACAGAATTATTACTCAAAATCGTCTTCGATAACACTTCTAGAACCTCGTAACAATGTGTTCGGAGGTTTGTGGGTAAATGAGGAAAACCACAGCGGGAAAGATTGTGATAGGGCTTGTCAACGTGGCATTCATAGTCGTACTTGCTACAGCCGTGATCTCAGTTGTTCCACCTGCATACAACTTCTCGCCTGGAACGATTACGGCAACACCAGTCTCACCGAGCACATTGAGGCTGTCAATGAGTTATACTGTAACGAACAAGGGGTTCTACGCGATACAAAACTTCTACGTCCAAATAACCGTAAAAGGCCCAACTGACGAAGCTATCAACCAGACTTCGACACCTCCGGCAACTATAGAAAGAGGCACTAGCCCTACAGGCACGATAACAATTAACCTAAACAGGACATACATTACAGCACATCCTGGTACCTACAAAGTCAGCTTTATTATCCACAGCGAATTCGCCTACCGATTGCTCAAGTTCACGCTAGAAATACCAACGACGACCACTTGGTCATAGAGAAGTAGATTGAAAAGCAGTCCTAGGGAGGAAAAGCTTCACCAAACATAATGAGAAATGATGGTGGCTGTCATATGAGCGGATCGAAGTTCAGCTTTACACACGGATTGACCAATGCTATTATCACACTCATATTCTACATAGTTGTGCCAGACTTGGTCTTCAGAGTGCTGGAAGGCTACGTTCCAGGCTTGTCACTAGGTGACGCTAGAACGATCGGTATTACAACAACTGGTGCCTTCATTGCCGCAATGTCGTTCTGCAGAGGAGCGTTCCCAAAACACTCAGCCATATGGGCGCTAGCTGGGATTGGAAGCTCTCTATTCGCAGCCGTGTACACCTACATCCTGCTAGGAACACCTGCAACGCTCAGTACCAGCGCGGGAGGCCAACCGATAATATTCACTTTCGACATTGGTTTACTTGCTCTGCTAATGGCTGCCGTGATGGCCCTGAATTCACTAAACAACCTAATTGAACTATCCAATGCGCGGAGACGAAAGACGGAAACCGAGAGAGTCGCAAAAACAAAGATCGCCGTGTAACCACAAGTCCACCAGTAGAATAGCGGGATGAAGCGGTGACTCGCTATTCACCCGCAACTCTACTATTTTTTCCGTCTCCCCGGCCCAGGTTGACTTTCTTTTACAACAGAAAATCTGCTTTCCTTCATGGGGCGACGCGCTACAGGGTTACTATCAGATCTTGGATAGAACTTCTCTCGCAAATGCCTTTGCTTTCAGCACATCTTCAATACTCGGGTGTTTTCTTGCCTCTTCCATGTATTTCTTGAAGTCGTCGTCCGAGATCTTCATACCTGTCTTTACCAGTTCTTGAACTTTGGGAGCGGGAACCCCCTGACAGTCATAGTACCCCTTGAAGTCAACACGTTTTTCTTTAGTGGTCTTCTCAAAGGAACCCACACATTTTTCATATCCACCTTTTTGGGACATGTGAGTAAAGAATCCCGCAAGCTTGTACTTCGGGGAATTAGGGAGAGTCATGAGAATTCTTTTGACAGGAGTGGCAAGGTCACCAGCGTGACATGGAGAGCCCAAGAAAACGAGATCATAAGCGTTAAGGCTCTCAACAGTAACACCCCTGAGTTTTTTCAAATCCGCTTCTTGTTTCTTCAAAACTTCTTCGTAAATAGCTTCGGCAATCTTCTCCGTGTTGCCAGTGTCGGAATAGTAGGTCACCAGGACTTTCAAAACATTACACTCCTAATTGCTTAGGTGAACTTCTCTCTTCCCCTTTATTTGCTTTTCTTTCGGCTTGACTGCGCCGGAAATCCACACTTTCCACAGTATGCGGCCCCTTCCTGAAGACGAGTTCCACATCTCGCACCAAGAGTTGTGCCAATGGGTATCTTCCTCGCTCGTTTTGTCACGAAGAGGATGAGAAGAAGAGCTATGCCAATCAGCGCGGCACTCGCATAGTACGGATACGCCGTATTAGTTTCAAACAAATATGTTCCGATAAGTGGTCCGAAGATCCTCATCAATGACCCCATGCCTTGATTGGCCCCCAAGAGTTCGCCCTGTCGTCCCTCGGGTGACTTTTTCGACAGCAGGGCGCTCAGCGTCGGATTAGCGATTGATATGCCAAATGAAAGGGGTATCACCCAGAGAGCCAATTCTATGAGTGTGTATACGGTTGTGAGACCGAGAAAAGCAACTACTGTGACTGCAAGACCTGTGGCGATCAGAGCAGCATCAGAGAACCTGCTTGAGAGCGGTCTGATTATTGCTCCTTGAGTTACGATTGCGATGACACCTACAATCACGAAGATCTGTGCGGCTAATACTTGATCCATGCCAAATCTTGCTAGCCCAAACAGAGCTATTGTAGATTCCATTCCGCTGAACCCTAAGCTCATGACAGAAAAACTGGCAATAATGGCTAGTATCACTCCGCTTCTGAAGAGACTAACAGATCCAGTCCGCGCGCGAGCTTGTGTCATAGCGGCTTTGAAGACTGCCCTCTGCTGCTTTACAGTGTCAGTCAGAGACTCTGGAAGGAAACGTATAGCAGTAAGCAGATTGATTATTGCTAGAGCAACCGCGAAAAGGGCTGGCGTATCGTAGCCGACTCCGCCAAGCGACTTGCCGACCGAGAAGAGTATGCCTCCTATTGCGGGACCCATGGCAAAACCTAATCCAAAAGAGGCGCCTAGCAGACCGAAGCCCTTGGCCCGATCCTTGCCTGTGGTTGTATCACTGATGTATGCTTGAGAGGTTGGCAGGGTCGCCGCCGTAAATATCCCAGCTATGATTCGTGATGCGAAAAGCATTGTCAAGTTGTCAAGAAACAATGCGGTTGAGGAGAGGAGTGAGAAACCAATAATTGTACCAGTAAGTCCAACTAGGATCACAGGGCGCCTACCCTTTCTATCTGATATCCTTCCCCATATTGGTGCAAACATGAATTGCATTGCGCTATAAGATGCAACTAACATACCGAATATAAAAGGATCTGCTCCAAGGCTTATCGACCAGTAAGGGAGCAACGGGATTACTATCCCGAAACCTAAGAGGTCTATGAAAACTGCTAGGACAAGCACACCCATCGCTTTTCTCCCTGTCTTAGAGACGAGCTTACCCTCTCCCAACTGGTTCACCATCGAGTGTCAGAATTATCGCTCAGCAACGCCAACCGCCTAACCATATATCTCTTTTGATGTGCGTTTTTAACGCGCTAGGAATTCAGGATATCCGCTATACTTTAATAGATACCAGAATCGATCTAGCTACGTTATTCAAACCGAGTTGATGGAGAGGTTCTCTAACTTGACTCGATTTACTGGGGGCGAAATTGTCTCTGAATATCTCATCAAGGAGAATGTCCCATACGCCGTTGGAATCCCTGGACATGGAAACCTTGGGTTGGTCGATGCCTTCAAGGATCGCAGCGACAAGATATCAGTTATCCAGGTCAGGCATGAGCAATCTGCTACACACTTAGCTGATGGATACTTCAGGGCGTGCGGAAAACCTTTGGCGGTCTTCACATCAATAGGACCAGGCGCAACGAATACCGTTATTGGAGTTGCAACCGCCTACGTAGACTCTACTGCCATGATTGTCTTCACAGGCGAGACCCATTCCTACTCATTTGGGAGAGGCATCTTCCAAGAGATAGACCGACAAGTCTGGGCAGACTTCTTCAGCATCTTGCGACCGGTCGTGAAACGAACTTGGAACATTAGCAGAGTAGATCAATTGCCGAAAGTTCTGCCAGACGCGTTTAGGTGGGCGCTGACTGGTCGACCGGGTCCAGTGCACATCACGCTACCCATGGATGTCCAGGCAGACTCCATTGAAACCGAAATACCAGAGCCACTTCACCACAGACCTATTGGGCGAATTAGACCAGATCCGGAGAGAATACTGGAAGGCGCAAAGCTTCTTGCGAAAGCTGAACGTCCAGTCATCGTAGCTGGCGGAGGTGTTATCCTGGCGGACGCATCGCAAGAGCTGGTTAGCCTCGCCGAGTTTATCGGCGCACCTGTCGTTACTACTTTGATGGGGAAAGGTGCTATTCCTGAAGATCACCCTCTGAGCGCTTTCTATGGCGGGGCGAAGAGCTCAGATGTAGGGAATAAGGTCACGCGGGAGGCTGATGTGATATTAGCTGTTGGCATGAGGTTCTCGGACCAATCGACTAGCTCGTACAAACCCGGAATCACCTATTCAATTCCGCCAACAAAGCTTATCCAAATAGACATTGACCCGAACGAAATAGGGAAGAACTATCCTGCCGAAGTTGGTGTTGTAAGTGACGCGAGGACTGCGCTATCTGACCTTCTTGAGGCACTCAAAAAGATAGTGAAGCGCAGAGCCTACCAGGTTTCGTCATACTTCAAGGAATTCAACAAGGCTAGGGAGAATTGGCTGGCTAGGGTCAAGAATCTTCAAAAAGTCGTTGGCGGAAGAATGACAATGTCTCTCTTCCTCAAAGAACTCCGTGAAGCACTCGACCGCAAGACCATTCTCGTTGGCTCAGCGGGTCACTCCCAGGCTCAACTCTTCCAAGAGTTCCCCATATACGAACCTCGAACACATCTATCATCAGGCGGATTCTCAACGATGGGATGGTGCATCCCAGCGGCCTTGGGAGCCAAGCTAGCGAAACCAGAAAGGACTATTGTAAGTGTAGGCGGAGATGGAGACTTCTTCATGTGTGGACACGAACTCGCCACAGCAGTCCAGTACGATATCCAGATAATCCATTGCCTAATGAACAATCAGATGTTCGGATCAATTAGAGACTTACAAATCGACAAGTACGGCAAGGGAAGAGAGTACGCGACCGAATTCATTGACAAGTCCGGGAAACGATACACCCCTGACTTCCTGAAAGTAGCTGAAGCGTATGGATGCCACGCAGAAAGAATAGAGAAACCAGGGGAGCTAAAGGGCGCTGTTAAGAACAGCGTTGAATCAGGGAAGCCATCTTTGATCGAAGTGATGGTTCCAGTGGAACATCCATACTCTGAAGGCGTAAGCAGTGGCTGGTGGGATGTACCGATCCCGGAGTACCTTCAAAAACGTCAACGAAAAGGCGATTGAAGAGAATTCCGGCTGGCAGGAAATTCTGAGGTTAGGGAAGCATAACATCTCCTCTCCTCACTTCTCTGCCCATCTTAGCTGACTGGTACCCAAGCAAAGCAACCTCGACTGCCGCCTTCCCGTCTTCCCCGCTCAGTTCGGGCCGCTTGTCCTCCAAGATACAATCCACGAAATGATTGACTTCAAGTCTAAATGAGATTTTATAGTACCCTGGGTGAGGCTGATGCTCAACCTTTGGGATTATCCACCTGTAGCTGTCTTTTCCTATTTTTGTCGAGAAGATCCGTACAGGATCTGTCCATGAGTGGTCCTCCAGAATTGTTCCATGTGTCCCATAGAGTTCAAACGCGTTGTTGAAGTATGAGATGGGAGCAAAACTAAGAAATAGGTCCGCAACAGCGCCATTCTCGAACTTCAGGAACATCATAGCTGTATCCTCAGCTTTGTCAGGCAGCTTGATCATCTGTTGACTAGTCCAGCAGTAGACACTTCTTACGTCTCCGCAAAACCATCTTAGCATAGCTGCCTTATGGACACCTTGATCCATCAAAGATCCTCCGCCAGCTCTATCTGGTGTTCCCTTCCAGAGAGTTCGATTTGCCAAATTCGTGCGCTCATCCACAACTTCGTACGTACGAGCTAGAATGACGTTCCCAATTTTTCCTTGATCAAGTGCCTCTTTCATTACTATATGTGCAGGCGTCCATCTATGGTTTTCCGCAATCATGAGTTTAATGCCTGCTTTCCTAGCAGCTTTGATCATCCTATCGCAATCTCTGAGTGTTGTAGCCATCGGCTTCTCGCACAGTACATGTTTGCCGGCTTGCGCAGCTGCCTCGGTAACATTAGCGTGTAAGAAGTGAGGCAAGCAGATTGATACTGCATCAATGTCTTTCTGCTCAAGCATCATCTTGTAATCAGTAAATGTCTTCTCGGCCTTGTAGGTTTTAGCAATTCCCTTGGCAGAAGTCTCATTAATATCGCTGACGGCCACAAGTTGAGCCTTGGTTGGTATTTGACTATATGACAAGGCGTGCAAGAGTCCGGCTTCTCCAGCCCCTATAATACCGACTCGGACTTTACTCAACGCTAAGAAACCTCCGTTTGATCGAGCATTTTCGATCATGGCCTGATTTCTATTATGGATAAAATTACAGGTATAAAACTATTTTGAGCGACCCGACTATGAGTCGCGACTGAGTTGATGAACATAAGGTTAAAAGGGTTCTTAGAATGTTATATGGAATCCGACAAGGAAAGAGAACGAGAATGATTTCTTGTTACTATGGAGTGGGCAAGGAAAATGGAGCCAATAGCTTATGACATCAAGAAAGTTTCTAGACTGATGAGAAGCAAAGGAGTAAATGTCTTGATCGCATCTACTCCGGAAAACGTGTTTTACACAAGTGGCATGCCTGTGAGGCACATTGAGAACAATCCGATACTATACGTCTTAGGAAACCAGTACCCAAGCTTGGTTGTGATTAAGCAGGATGGAGATGAAGCTCTCATATCCTGGCAGCTTTTCTCGAGCACTCCAATAGCCAGCTGGATCAAAGACGTGAGAGGATGTATGTCAGTGGACGACGCGTTGAATAGCCTAGTTGCACTTGTTCAAGAGTCCAAGTTATCCAGTGGCGAAACGATAGGCATAGAGTCTCGCATGCCTTACTATCAATACGAGCATCTTGCGAAACAATTCCCAAAGACAAAAATCAGGGTGTCTGATGATGTATTTATAGAAATGAGACTTGAGAAAAGTGAAGAGGAAATTAGAAGGATACGCGAATCCACGAGGATAACTGAGAAAGCGATTGAGGCGATGATTAACATGGTCACGGAAGGTGTTTC
>JAUQYT010000307.1 GCA_030587605.1 Candidatus Njordarchaeum guaymasense | reverse complement strand
CACAAGAAGAACGAAACTCCATTCACTCCCGCTGTTCCATTACTCTATGCCTTGCAAGAAGCCTTGAAAATGCTCAAAGAGGAAGGACTTGAAAAAAGAATAAAGAGGCATGCTGACTGCGCAAATGCCATGCGAGAAGGCTTGAAGACACTTGGTTTAAAACTCTTCCCCAAGGACGAGAGGTACGCCTCCAACACGGTCACAGCAGCATGGGGACCACCAGGGGTACCACCTGCGGATCTGATAAAGAAGTTGCTTGAGGACACAGGGATCGTGATAGCTGGAGGAATGGGCGAGACAAAAGGCAAAATCATTAGAATTGGAACAATGGGAACAGTAACTAAGAACGAAGTGAATCTTACACTAAACGGAATCAAATCAGTCTTGACGGAATTGGGAACCAAGGAGAAAAAGGCATAGCAGGAGAGTCCACTGGAACTCCAAGTAGGAAACCACTCTAGATTGGTGAGCCCCGTATTTCTTGGGACTCGATCTGGAATCTGAATTGAATGTCTGGAGGTGACGGGGGATTGGAGAAGAAGAAAGGTGTCTGCCCGCGTTGTGGAGGACAAGGTGTTGATCTGGGACCCGCTGTTATCAACCTCGGGAGAACGAGAGGTATCAAGCTGATTGCATATGCCTGCTCAAAATGTAATCTCGTGTTCCTCGAAAGACTCTCTGAGTAATGGGTGTAATGCCGTCAATTATCAGCTGGAAGAACGCTCAGCTTTGAGAAACAATTCTCTCGCTTCAGTCAACTGCAATCCGAGAACCTCAATTTCGTTGATGTCCATGGTTCCCTTCCTAGCCTTGGATGCGAGAATTAGATGCCTGACCTTCGCCGGGCTTATACCCATGATCTTACAACAAACGGTGTCGACTGCAACTGCGTCTCTCCCCGCTACTATTATGCCCAAATTCACCGATTTATGATCTGGGTACGTACCCACGTACGCCGCAGTCGCATCAACTATTGTGAGACTTGGTTTGAAGATCTCAAGCAACTCAACTAGAACCTCATCCAGGTCTCTATGGAGGTGCGACTTCATCTTGTCCGGTATGAGTCCAAACAGGTTCTTCATTCCAATGCTTATTGCCCCGGTTCTTGGATCACCTTTCATCACTGGCAGGTTCAACAGTATGTCTGTATTGAGCAGGAACTTTGAGAACTTCTGGCCTTTCAGCAGCTTGAGGCGACCTCTTTTAAGTTGAGACAGACTGGAACTAAGATCCAGCAACCCAACTCTGGTTATCTGGCTGTATCCAGTTCTCCTTAGAGCTTCCATGCCTGTTCTCATTGGGTTGTCGCTTTCAGCAAATGAGATATCCTTGGTTTTATGAAACAACGATGCCGCTGCTTTGGCAACCCTGATGTCTGTGTAGGGTGGACGGCTTGGGTCAAAGATGCCGGGCTTAATGATAACTTGAAACCCTGGACGGTCTAGATCAGCTACCCCTCCGATCAGTCTGACAGCTGTTAGAATTGTGCGTTCAGGGTTCTCGAATTTCGTAATGGAAACCTTGGCTTTTTCCATGCCCTCTCTTCCTTGACTGATCAAGTATCCTGACAAGCCAATATGACCCGTACAGGTATTTAGTCTTTAGCAGGTTTCTATTGTATTCCTTGCGCTAAGAGCCTCTGGTAATCTCATGGGTTCTAAGAGTTTCAAGACCAAGTTCGTCTAGGATGGGCTTGATGAAATCCCTATGTTCTGCTCGCAACCCTTTCCAATCCAAGAGAGCTAGTTCAACTTTCTCGAGGGTTCGCTCAACTGCCTTTCGCACCATTTCTTTTCTCAAGCCTTGGAAAACATAAGTTGGTATGATGTGTCCAACGGCTATTTCAGATGATTGTGAAAAGTTTACCTTTGTGAAATTTGGTGCGTAGTGAGGTCCACCAACCCCTAATGCTGCTTTCGCTAGCTTCACACCGTGGGCGACCTTGTACACTGCTTTGGCTACTGCCCTAGCTGCGCCCTCATCTGCCCAATGTTCCTTGTCACTTCCCAGCTCAACGAAGAGAAGAGGAGTAGACATCGAGGTGGGGCCGTGATGAGTGCATTCCATTGCAACCTCGTAGTTCTCAAGACCGAGTTCCACCTTTTGCCTGGCAAGTTCCCGAAGCGCTTCTCTCATAGCGGATGCTGGAGCGACAGCCAACTCATAGGGTTTCCCGCCAACCTCAGCCTCTCCAGTCCAGTTGCCAGTGGTGTGCACAAGCAAAGCTGGTTTCCCCGCTGCAGAACGGTGTCGACTGGCAAAAACGAGTAGATCAGTTTTCAAAGCGTCTTCAATGTGGTCCGAGTCCACGAGCTCTCTCTTGGAGGAAATGAGGGGAATTCCATCAGACGCGTAGATAGGATTGCCATCGAACTCAGCTTTGCCTTGTTGCTTCTTGAAACCGAACAGCTCAATTAGTTGGCTACGAATATTCATGCTGGCTAGATCCATGTCTGAAGTAACGATTATAGGCAATATATGTAAACCCTCTGTTGTAGTTGTGCGACCTACACATTCTCTATACGCCAATCGAAGGATGTGGCTGTCAGACTGTTGAACGGAACCAGATGTTAATACTAACGTATTTAAGTGTACGCTACTTACTCAAAATATGAGTACTAGGGCTAATGGCTAGATTGTTTAAGTCTGTCTGTAATCTTTGTTCGGTTGTCCTGTAGCTGGATTTGGCGATTCACACCACTGTTGTTGTGACTATCTTCTTGGTTAAGGGGATGAACTGCTGAACTTGAGCAAGCGGGCGATCGTGGGTATACTCAAAAGCAACCCCCATGAACATACCCTATTCATGCTACAACTTAGAGAACTCGAAGCCCTAACAAGAGCATTAGGCTACGAGATTGTCGAGAGGTTCCATCAAACAAATTGCAGAACCAAAGCAAATTACCTGATTGGGTCAGGCAAGGTTGACGAACTAACTGAGGTTATTCACGACAAGGAAGTTGACCTAGTAGTCTTGTACAACGAATTAACTTCCAAGCAGAAACTAAATCTTTCACTCGCCTTTAACTGTGAAGTAATCGACCGCTATGAACTCACGCTGAGGATATTCGAGGAGATGGCTGCAGACCCGATCTCCAAACTGCAGATAGAACTTGCAAGAACACGCAAACTCTACCCCTTCTACCAGCTTCAAGCTGCCACAAAGTACTCTGGCTTAGATAGGCAGCCTCGGTGGGCTGGAACTGGAGAATTCGCTTTTCACAGCAAGTTAAAGGGAATCCAGAAGCGAATAGGCAAGTTGAGGCGTGAGATATCAGCGCTCGCAAGTGAAAAAAGCCGACAGATCAAGGAGCGCCGCAAACTAGGGTCCCCTTTAATATGCATAGCCGGTTACTACAATGCTGGAAAGACCAGCCTCTTCAACATACTCACAGGTGAAAACAAACTCGTTGGTGATCGACCCTTCAAGACGCTGTCAAGCAAGTATCAGAAACTTCGATCAAACGATGGTGAGAGCCCACTCCTTATCGATACCATTGGCTTCGTGGTAGGACTTGACCCGGCACTCATTGAATCATTCGAACTAAACTTGATGGATATGAATGAAGCAGATCTGCTTCTCTTCATGATAGGCATCGACGATGAGCCAGATTACCTATTCCACAAGTTGAAGTTCGGACTACACCTCCTTCAAGACATAGGTGTGGAAAGCAGTAGGACACTAATAGTGCTGAATAAAGTAGACCTGGTCAACAATGAGTCACTTGACAAGATTGTCTTAAAATTGAAGTCCCTACTGGATCAGTATGATTGGACGTGCATCTCTGCAAAGAACCGGGTTGGCGTGGATGAACTTGTCAGCAAGTGCCTAAAAAAACTGAAAACCCTGTCACCTAAGAAGGGAGTAAAAACAACCGGTACGAATGTCATCAAGGCGAAACTAGTTGAAGCACCCATGCTTGGTGCTGAAACCACTGATTACCCTATGGATTCGAGCGCCAACCCGCCTAAGAAACTAGCTGTTGACAGTGCTCACAATTGTGTGGGCGAAGAAGTAGATGGTGGAGAAGAGGAGTTCGATAAGCCTCCATTCTCATAGTGTAGTGAGGAGATCAACCACACACATGCTTTTATCCACCCAACCATATTCTCCTCGTGAGTCCAATATCAACCCAGAGATGATGACCCGCAATGAGTGCCAAAGAAGGCTCGCTACGAGTAGAAAGAATAAGGGCATCGCTAGGCACAGCGGGACTTCTGGGTCTTCTAAGACTTCACTCCGACGCGGAGGCAACTGCTGCCTACCTGATGACATACACGCTTGGAAGTTGCAGTGCAAACTGCGCTTTCTGTCCTCAAGCAAGGGAGAGTTCCTCAACCAAGGGACTCCTGTCAAGGGTCATTTGGCCAGACTTTCCTCTCGATGTTGTTGTGGAAGGAATCAGATCCAAAGTTGAAGAAGGCAATCTACACAGAATCTGTATTCAAGCGCTCAACTACCCAAGCTTCGCGCAGGATGTCTCAATAATCGCTTCCACCATATTATCAAAGGCAAAAGTCCCAATCACCGTGTCATGTCCACCCATGACTAGGAGAGAAATGGAGCGCCTGAAGCAAATTGGCGTGGAACGGATTGGGCTGCCACTAGACGGTGCGACTCCAGAGGTATTCGACAGAATCAAGGGAAGCATTGTCAAAGGTCCATATGACTGGGAATCACATCTCAAGGCGATGAATAACGCCTTGGATCTCTTTGGCGCAAAAAAAGTTAGTACTCACATCATAGTTGGATTGGGCGAGACTGAGAGAGACATCATTGACATTATCCAGAAATTGCATGGTATAGGCGTAAATCCAAGTCTATTTGCTTTCACCCCTATTAGGGGAACCAGACTCGAAAACTTGAAGCGCCCAGAAATTGGGCAGTATAGGAGAGTGCAGCTTGCAAGGCACCTAATAGTCCACGGAGTCTCCTCCATCAACTCAATGAAGTTTAGTCGTGAAGGAAGAATTCTAAACTTCGGTGTCAGCTCAGATATCTTGGATAATCTTATTTCAGTTGGTGATCCATTCATGACATCCGGGTGCCCTTATTGCAATAGACCTTTCTATACTGAAAGCCCAAGAGGGCCTATCTATAATTACCCAAGACCGCTAAGTGACGGCGATAAAAGAAAAGTCACTGAGGAGCTACAAGGGTAAGAAGAGCTGCTATCGAGGTGTGTTGAACGATTTCATCCTTAGAAGAATTCTTGAGTAGAGCACCATTGGACAATGAGATCGACGAGCTACTACTCCTAGACGACGAAAAAGTACCAGAGCTTATCAATACTTCTAGGTCAGTTACCGAGAAGTATTGGGGTAAAGAGATTCAATGTTATTATCCGGGCAGACTCTTTCCATCCATCTCAATAACGGGAAAAGAGTGCTCCTTAAAGTGTCAGCACTGCAATCACCACTACCTCGAAACAATGATCCCAACTGAAACACCAAGTAAACTGACTGAGATATGTATGAAGCTCAGCAAGGATGGCGCTCTCGGTTGCCTGATTAGTGGCGGCTTCACAACGGAGGCTCATCTTCCAATCAAGGAGTTTCTGCCGGCATTACGGGAGATAAAGCAAAAGACGAAGCTACTAGTCAACATCCACACAGGGCTTGTATCTGAAGACATTCCCAAGAAGTTGGCCTCAATTGGCGTTGACGCTGTATCAATTGACATAGTTGGAAGCAATGAGACTATCCAAAGCGTATACGGAATCAACAGGAGCTCTAACGACTATGCTAACAACTTGAAGTTACTAAGAGTCGCTGGCGTGAAGAACATAGCCCCTCATATTTGCGTAGGCCTCCATCATGGGAAACTGAAAGGCGAGGGCGAAGCCCTGAAGATAATAAGAGACAACGCCCCTGAAATTATGACTCTCATAGCATTCAACCCCACTAGAGGAACATCTATGCAAGACGTTCAACCTCCAGCACCTAGGACAATCGCCAAGGTAATCGCTATAGCTAGGCTAACGTTGCCAAGAACAAGAATATCGCTAGGCTGCATGAGACCTACTGGGGCAGTCAGAAGCGAAATAGACTACCTAGCTGTCTTGGCGGGAGTGAACAGAATAGTGGTTCCCACTCCGGCGAGCTTGCGAAGGCTTGAAAAAGATTACCGTTTCGTGCGGCATCAAACATGTTGCGTTATGTAGTTCGCACACATATTTCTCAGTTTTGCTTCCCTGTGTCCAAGTCACGCTCTCTTCTTTGTACTGGTTTTTTCTCTGCTCGTGCCTCGTTTCTTGTTATAGAGTTCCATCGCCGTGTCAAGTATGCGTGCGGCGACATCTCTCTTTGTGGATAGGTTAACATGGACGACGCGTTTCTCTGGGTTGACTATGTATACTTCATTGGTGTCGGTTGAGAATCCGACCCCCTGCTTCGAGACATCGTTGGCGACGACCAGATCTAGGGATGCCTCCTGAATTCGTCTGTAAGCTCTGTCAATTAGTTCTGACTCCGGCACATTGTACTCTGCCTTGAAGCCCACAACAAAGGTGTCAGGGCTGTTCTCCTTAACGGCTTGAATTATCCTCGGGACAGGCTTCAACGGAACTGATAGCTCCTTTTGCCCATGTGGTATCTTTGTGGTTATCTTTTGAACAGGCGTGTAATCGGCGACCGCTGCCGTACCCACAAAAAGATCGTGGTGACATCGTTTCAACTCATTCAAAACTGTGTTCATCATATCGTCGGCGTTTACAACGGGAACAGATTTCACGTCAATTGGAGGCTCGGAAGTCATACCGACACCGTACACCAATGTAACCTTCGCCCCGCGGGCAGTTGCCTCCTCCGCTACACTGATCCCCATCTTACCTGAGCTAGGCGTACTGATGAATCGAATAGCATCAATATACTCCCTGGTGGGTCCAGCAGTTACGAGAACGTGCAGTCCCGCCATGTCTTTTGGCTTGGTCAGAACATCAATTACCTTGTTCACAATAGTGTCTGTGCGGGCAATCTTTGCCTTGCCTTCCTCCATCCTCGGCCCAACAAATATGATTCCATGGGACTTCAACTTCTCAATATTCTCAAGCACAATCGGGTGTCGGTAAAGCGTCTCATGCATAGCGGGAACCATTAAGATCGGTAGACCCCCGCCAAAGGCAGTGCTCACAACGGTCGTCACAGGGGTGTCATCAATCCCACTCGCAACCTTACTGATCGTGTTCGCAGTAGCCGGCGCCACCAATACGAGGTCTGCATGTCCTGGTGAGTCGCCACCTAGAGAGACGTGCTCAACCTGACCAGTTAGATGCGTGATAACCTTGTTACCAGTTGCCCATTCAATAAGATATGGGTGCACAATACTGGTAGCTGCCGGGGACATAACAGCGTAAACCTCTGCCCCATGCCTCATCAACTCTCTTGCGATTATGGGACACTCAACTGCCGCAACACTCCCAGTTATGCAAAGGACAATATTCTTACCACTGAGAACATTGCTTGTTGTAGCCTTGATAACCTTTGAAGAATGCTCCTGGAAGGGAGACGACCATGAGGACATACTTACATTCACTTCCCAACTCTACGCAAAGACAGCCGCCCTGAATAACATAATATATACTTGAATTCCCAAGCCTTATCTTCGTTGTGTTGGCGAATCCCAGACTTCAGGTTGAAGGCCAAACGGATGTATATAAAGCATTATACGAAAGTAATTAGGTATGAGGCTTACGATTCAATGCGGCATTGTCAAACTGACCAGACGAAAGCGAGAACTCCTAGACAGAGAATACAATAATCTCCAAGAATTTCTAAAAGTCAACAGACAAGTGGCCCTATACTCAGCGAATAAGCAGCAAGCCTTGAGATACTACAAGAAAACCAAAAAACAGAAGGAGTATCCTCTTTCTCTAAGGAACGATTTAATCAACCTTAAGAAATCCAAATCCTTCTGGTTTCTTAAGGTTCCAGTTTGCGGCGTCTATGGTGGCATCAGGGTTCCAATCAAGATGCACAGAAACCTTCCCATTTCCAAGTCAAGGTTCTGCGAAAGCAAGATAGTCAGGAGAGGCAACGGGTGATATGCTGCAATGCTTACACTCGAATTTTCAGAGCCCCCAGTGCGCAGTTGTTCTTCTATTCTCGCTGTTGATCTGGGCGAGCGTTTCGCTGCAACTGCGGTGCTCTTGCAGGACAGAAACGTTGTGAAAGCCAGATTCTACGGCAGAGAGATAAGAGGGATCAGAAGGCACTTCGCATGGCTCCGCAAAAGACTTCAAGAGAGAGGCCTCACTAAAGTCGTCAAGCGAATTGGTAAAAAGGAGAAACGCTGCGTTAACGCCATCCTCCACAAGGTTAGTAAGGAAATCGTTGATATCGCTGAATCCGCAGATTCAGCAATAGTTGTAGGAGACCTGAAAGGAATAAGACAGAGAACCAGAGGTAAAGGTAGACGGTTAAACAGAATAGTAAACAACATGTCCTATTATTGCCTCTCAAGAATGATTGAGTACAAGGCAATGATGAGAGGCATCCCGGTAGTGACAGTTAGTGAAGCATACACTTCGACAACGTGTCATGTCTGCAATAATCAGGGAGAAAGAAAGACGCGTGAAGGCAAGTTCTCTCAAGGACGATTCAATTGCGATGTGTGCGGAGAGTACAATGCAGATCTTAACGCGGCAATAAACATTGGTAAGAAAGCTGAGAGGCTCTTGGGCTACATGCCCTTGGACGGGGCTGCCTGTGAACCAGCCCAAAACCAGGTCTGTCACTTGGAAGCCCTACCATCTCACGGTAGAGTAGTTCACTTATAATATTGCATATTTGCAGATCTCAATAGCAGACCGATACAGTAGTTTGCATTAATCGACAAACAGATTTATCAAGCTCCCCTACGATGTTAGTCTCTAGGAAATCAATTGGGGGTTGTAAACCGATCCTTGTCATATGTTGTGAAGTTGATCGACATAGACGAACGAGATAGGTTGATAGAGAAGTATGGAGAGCGAGTTCTCTTCGAGAACAAAGCGGACATCTACGGGTGCTGCATAAAGCTGCTCACTGACAGCGAAGATACAAAGGAGAGATGGCAGGACAACTTTTACTTTATGAGTCAATCTATACGATCCCACGGACGGCTGTATGTCTTTGATGATCCGAGCTTAGACGGGATGCATGTCCACTATGATGCCTTTACGAAGACGTTGTTCTTGTTCAATTGCGATTACTATGGTTGGACAAAGTCATTGGCATTAGCTGTTGCTGGCGATATATTGGAGGATGAACACCAAATATACCATGTTCATGGGGCGGCCGTTGACGTCAACGGCATTGGGGTATCCATCATAGCGCCACCAAATACGGGAAAGAGTACTCACTCATACGGTTTACTTAGAAGACCCGACGCGAGACTCATAAGCGACGACTGGTATTTCGTCCGCCTAATGGGCGACGATGCAGTAGCATTTGGAAGTGAAAAGAACTTCTACATCCGTATTGACATTGGGGATATCTGGTCTGAATACAGGCAACTTGTCGAGAAAGCTCACTTTGACAGCAAAAACCGCGCCGTCGTAAACCTCAGATGGGTAGTCGGAAAGGGACGAGTAAGGACAGAGACAACTATGAAGAAAGTGATTCTACTTGAAAGAGATCCGAAGGATCCCGCTACCGTTGCCAAAATGACCCCTGACCAAGCATTAGAGTACCTGATCGACCACGACTTCTGTAACCCACATCAGCTTATCAGAGACGAAAGAAAACTTGAACTAAGGAAAGAATTCTTCAGAAAATACTTGAGCAAAGTGACTACGTATTTGGTGAACACAGTCAAACCTCCCTTAGAAACACATAAAAAGATACAGGAAATCGTGAGCACAACAGCCTGATCAAATGGATTGACTAAAGAATCCTTCTGGAGAAGGAGCGTATTCATCGATGGGAGAAAACCCGCCCGAGATAGACAAGAAGATCAAAGATATTGACACAAGAATAAAGGCGCTAGAAGAGAAACTAGACTCGGGACAGATAACTATCGAAGACTACATCCCGCAACTATTGGCACTTTTCTATGACATCGAAGGACTATCTCCAACATCCAAAGTCAACCGAAAGAGAAAGCTCAACATTAAAGCCGCAATCATAGGAGGTCTTGCCGGTTGGCTTGTCTTCTTCGTTGCTTTGGTGTTTCTGGCTCCACTGGAGTTCTCGCTCAGAGCCGACAGCCTGTCCCCCACTGGTCTGGGACCGTATCAGACAGTACTGAACCTGATCAGCTACTCAGATATGCAATCCATCAAATCGAATGGACCTTTCTTCGTATTCCTCTACTACCTAATCTCCTCAGTATGCACATTCCCAGACCTACTCACCATAGCTTTCCCAGTAATGGGTGGGTTGGTAGCCGGGGTTGTCGCCCAGTACTTCCACGGTAGAAGATCTGGAGAATTCATGATTATTGGGCAGAGAAAGTTACACTATGTAAGGCTTGACGAGGGCTTCATAGCAGGCGGTCTAATCGCAGCAATCTTGACACTAGTAATCCTCGTAATATCCACGCTAATGTACGGGCAGTGGCTCCTAGACCAAGGGCTAGCCATCGACGAGACAACACTACCTTGGGGCTACCTGTTTCGCGCTTTCCTGCCAACTCTCTTCACATATCACATAGCTGCGGGTGGCGCAGCTGGAGCACTCGGAGAAGTAATCACATCACGCAGAATGTCACCATGAAACACTTGTCAGAACGGAGCTGAACAAGTAGTAGCCACCAAGGAATGTATGTTAGGTCTACCAGAAAAAGAAGTTACGTACTTCTTCTTGCAGTTGAGGAGGGGGGAGGGGGATTAATGGTAGACCTCTCCACTTCCTGGTGGCTAAATCTAGTGGAGATGGCTCACTACATATATGTTTCGTTTTAACTGATGGCTCAACTCATTTAGCTGGCGCTACAACTCACTGATATAACCTCTTTGTTTCTTCTCAGAGGCAACTCGTCTTTATTGAATGGTCGATGAGGGACAATCTTCAGCAACGTCGAATCCAAGGAAGGGGTTCGTATGCGTTCCTCATTGAACGGTCTCTGCCTCCCCAAGAGCGCTCCCACCATCACTCACCATCCTCCTTGTCACCCCTCTCTTCCTCCTTCACCCCTTTTCTTGGCTGATGAACCTTCTTGAGCTCCTCAACCTCTTCTCTCGGTATCACCAAGCACTTGCCGAATCCCTCATCTACAAGCGTAGCTCGAAGTCTCCCACGCCGATAATACGTGTCCAACGCCTTGCGTGAGAGGCGCAACATCTTGGGGGCATCTTGAAGTCTCATCCCTCTGTCCCTCTTGACTCTCTCTATAACCTCTCTATCCATCAAAACAAGGAACTCTACTAACTCCTGAAACAACGGGATCAGAAAAGGATACTTGTGTTGACTGAAATGCCATTGAATGGAGATAGACTTAAAGCGACTCTTCTTTTCTCTTTCATACTGGTAGGCTTTACAACTCCCATCTCCATCTAAGAGACCTGCACAAAACGCAAGACGGCTCTCCAAACTAAGCAGCAGGTTATTGTCCTGGAAAAACTTCATCCTCGTCTCCTTATTCCTTAAGAGAGCCTTCTTGCTCGGGAAAAACTTGTTTAGATTGGTGGAAATCGAGTAGGCAACAATATAATTGTTACGACGATGCACGTAAGGCTTCAAGTTGGCTCGCCTAAACAGTTCAACAACCCTGTCCACTATCTCACCCTCGTTCCCCTGAAATGCAAAGACAACTATGTATGACCTCTTGCTGCTCTTAGGCAAGGAACCATCCGCCGAATATAGTCCCAGAAGATAGCTGCCCTCCTCTTGAGTTAGTGCGCCAATGTTCATCAACGGGTTCGGTTTCGTAACCACCCTCTCCTAATTATACATCTTACCTCTTACCCCTCTAAAATGACTCGCTCGTCCAAGAGTTGAAGAAACCACTCTTAACGTATTCTCCTATGGGGTCTGAAACCTCGACAAGATCCCCGACACTCACAGTCGGTCCTAGATGTAGTATTTTCGTTACTGACTCTGAGTTGTTCGCAATTAAGAGGAGTTTCTCCTCTTCGCGAGGCTCGAAATACTTGGGGCGAGGAGCCTTGACCTCCCGAACACCAGTAACATGTCCCTTCACAGGACTCAGAACAACGCCATCAGGTTCTCTTGGATAGAGGTCGATAGCACCGAGATGCATGTGTGCATAGTAAGGGCTGTTTGTGAAGGAGACAGATTTTATGCCCTCATGTGCGTGGATCGGTACACCAGCAGCTTCGGCGACGATGAAGCTTTCCTTCTCCAATATCAACTCATATAACTCTCCCGGCAGACAAGTGTCCGAAGTGTTGACGCGCAAAGCTAGTAAATTGTTAACCTGCTGACATGGGAAGACAGTCTGTCGAGTGACTATTGCGAGGTGAACAACTAGTCATGAGATTATGACGTAGAGAACCGAAAAAAGAGAAATGTTATTTAGCCGCGACTGGAGTTAATTAATGATGGCAACCCGCTAATGGAGTCATACCTAGTTCTACAAATGGCTACTCTGCCCCGTATTGGCTTCTGGAATGACGCGCGGAGTGGGAAGATGCATGAGCTCGACACTGGACCCAGAGAGGATCAAAGACAAGCTAAAAGAGGTCACAGCCCACACCGCTGATATAGAAGGAGCAGCACTAGTAAGCTATGAAGGCATGATGATTGCCAATGCTCTTCACGCTGACTCGTCGTCCGACATGGTTGCAGCGATGACCGCGACTCTACTCAATCTAGGAAAACTCTGTGTCGACATGCTACAACGCGGCGCAGTCGAACAGGTCTTTGTTAAGTGCCAGAATGGCTACATAGTGATCGGAAAAGCAGGAGAACGCAATGTAATCACATTGCTCGCTAGACGTGATGCCAAAATTGGAATCTTGATGAACGAGGTTAATAGAACGGCGGAAATCCTGCTCAAGTTAGAAGACGAAGCGAAGAAGGTCATCCAAACGAAGAAGAAATGAGGTCGGCTACCGCTCCGTTTTTAATGCCTCGATAAGACCCTTTATACTCTCCCTTATGTTCGATCTTAATCCCCTGCCTGAGGCGATGTAGACGAACGATTCGACAGGCAGGCCAGCGATCTCTGCTGCCTTGTTAAGTGGAACCTTTCCATCCTCATACAGTCTTAATGCTCGATCCGTTAAACCAATGTTGTATAGTCTGACTCCAAGTATTGTGAGGAACTTTATTGCTTGAGCTCTACTAATCCCAAGCCCCTCAGCCGTAGCGTCAACCACCTTCAGAAGAGGGAGAGGGAAACGCGACTTAACGATTGCACCATCGGGCATCTTTCAACACCTTGACCACAATTGTGGCCTCACCGTCTAATATGCTTATTGGTGAGCTAAAGACTTATATAGTGATGAGTCTCAAGAGAGACAAGACAAAAAAACAACTTGGGAGTATGAACTGTAACGACAGAGAAGGGTGATGAAAAATGGCTAAAGACAAAGCGATAGGATTTCTCCTCTTCATCTTTGGACTGCTAGTACTCATCTACTACACTTGGAATGTCTTGATCGTACCGTTCTTCGGTCACGGTTGGCCATCCTTCTTGAGCTGGTTCCCGAACGTAGAATATGGTCTCACACCAGGTGAGCTTCTCCACGTGCCAATGTGGTACTGGTTCTTGGCGGTACCATTATGGTTAGCCATGTTCTTGATACTCATAATTGCCATGTGGATTGGTTGGACCATGTTCACGACACCACCGCCCGTTCCATTCGAGGAACTTGAGAAGGAAGAAGAGGCCAAAGGGAAAGAGAAGAAGAAAGCGAAGCCAGCCAAGAAAGCAAAGAAGTAATAGCCAGGAACTCAAGAGCGAGCAGATCTGAGAACTGCGTTAAGACGTCTTCCGTAGCGTTTGAGGCTCTTCCTATTTCTTTTTTTGTTTTTCTCGCAAATCCGGAATAAAGGCTATTTGCCCAGGGAACGGGTTGTCGCTCTATACCTGAGGCTTGGTTTTTCTGAAGAATGTGTAGAAGAATGCAGTTGAAGCGGCATATAAGCTGCCGCACACGTAGAACGGCATTGAGAGGGAGACGTTTTCCATCAAATATCCACCAATAGCAGGACCTGCGGCCCCAGCAATCGTACTTGCACTATTCGATATGCCGAGCGCTGAAGCCCTCTCGTTGATTGGCACGACACCAGTTATGAGTGAAGTCTGAATTGGGCTAGGCATATTCATGAGCATTGCCCTCACAACATATATGGCTCCCACCAATTCGAAGCTCTGAACGTTTGGCAGTGCCACTAGCAGTACCGTTGCTATGGCTTGTGTTACTACTATGCTTGGCACTGAGCCTATTAGGTTGGCGAGTTTATTTGCTGTGAAGTAGCCCAACACCAATGACAAGTTGGTGGCAACGTAGATTGGCGCAAGTTCTTTCTCCTCAGCCCCAAAAGCCAAGTTGAGCCACAATGAGAATAACTGAATGACAATCCCCGCGCCGAGCGAGATCAACGCACTAGCCAAAGAGTACTTGAGTATTTTATCAGCTGAAGTGAGTGTACGGCGTTTCACTCTCCTATCCTTGCCCGGTCTGAGTCCTCGAGGAATCTTGACTTCATGAATTAGAGCTACGATGAAAAGCGATACTAGGGTGAGAAGAAATAGGATCACAAATAACGGGAGATATGATTGAACCACGTTTAATCCCACGTTATCCCTTAGATAGTCTGGAAAGATGCTCATGGCCGATCCAACAGACATGCCGATTGCTAGAGCAATGTAGTTGTGGCTGAAGGAAGTGTTTCTTGTCTCACTTGGACTCTTGTCTGCAAGCAATGCATTCAAGGGAGGAGAAGACGCTGACATGCCTAGATTCAGAAGCATCATAGCAATCAAGATAGAGGCTAGGTCAGTGGAAAGTATCAAGGGCAAAACTGCAATCACCTGCAGAAATCTTCCAAAAATCAAGAAGTTCTTCCTCCCCCACCTATCAGCAAGCGCGCCAACTGGAATAGCGGTAATGGCACCAGCAATAGCCCCCACCGTGAAAATCACGCCGATAAGAGCAGCATCGAAGCCAAGATATCTAAAATATATCGCAAAGGTAAGACTTCGCACACCGATTGCCACAGAAGATACTCCACTCGACAAGTTGAGAAGCCTTACTCCTGTAACATCAACGAGCTGCTCTGACCGTAGGATGACCGTTCCGTTATTTTGGCTGAGCGAGACAAGGACTCCCCGTGAACTGTCTTCTACATTTCGTAAGTAGCAACATAGATTGCTGATACTATGAGAAGAATGCACCTATGAGCGGATCTAATAATTAGGTGTTATGGTTCAATGGCTTAATGCCCTCTCGAAGCAGCAATCTGATGAGAACTTAGCTTGGTGCTAGATAGCCTCTACTTGCCGACAACCTGAGCTATCAGATCCCTTGATCTGCTCCTAGTGTCAAGTTCAACGAAAACTAGTTGTTGCCATGTCCCAAGAGTTAGCTTACCTTTGACAAATGGCACAGAAATGCTAGGTCCAATGATTGATGCTCTGACATGTGAATGACCATTACCGTCATGCCACCTTTTCTCGTGTTCATAGACAACGTTTTTCGGGGCGATCCGTTCAAGGGCTAAAGGAAGATCCTGAAGTAGTCCATCTTCGTATTCAATCGTGGTCAGGGCGCCTGTTGAACCTGGAACGAAAATAGTGATGACGCCATCTTGAAGCTTCGATCTTGCCAAGATAGCTTCAACTGCTCGAGTTATGTCTGTTATGTCTACTTCACCCTTGCTCTCAACATGTATTGTTTCCGTCATGATATTCATCTGTCACCGAACCTCCTCTATCATTTTCTTGGAAAACTCCTTACGCAAAAGTTTTAAAGTTGCATGTTACTTGATAATGAGGAATATATCTCCATCAAGGCAATATTAATAATAGGACAATGTTCAAGAAATCGACGATTGAGAGCTAGAATTGTGGGCAAGGAGTTACCTGATTTGCCTCAACATGGGAACCACATTTTGACTATGGGCGGTTTGTCTTCTGTGGAGGCTTCTTACCTTGAAGCAGCTTATTCATAACGGCATAATAGTCATACGATACGAACCCAAGGGCTTTTCGATAGTCCTCAAGGGCAGAAAGACCAGACTCATACCACAACAAGAAGAGATGGCGGTCGCTTGGGTCAAGAAGCTGGGAACACCCTACGTCGAGGACAAGGTGTTTGTCGAAAACTTCTTTAGAGATTTCTCAGCAGCCTTAGGTATCAACGAGACCCTCAAACCAGAAGATATCGACTTCTCTGAAATACAACAGGCCGTCGAGAAAGAGAAGCTTGCAAAGCTTAACATGTCCAAAGAGGAAAAGAAGAAACTCGCTGCTGACCGAAAAGTCATCCGAGAAGCAAACAAAGAGAAGTACGGATATGCTATCCTCGATGGCAACAAAGTGGAACTTGCGAACTATCTCGCGGAGCCATCTTGCATATTCATGGGACGAGGAAAACACCCACTCCGTGGCAAGTGGAAGCAAGGTCCAAAGCAGGAAGACATAACACTAAACTTGTCTGAAGATGCCGCAGTACCGAATGGCAACTGGAAAGGACATGTCTGGCAGTCCGATGACATGTGGATAGCCAAATGGGATGACAAGCTCAGCCACAAGGTGAAGTATGTCTGGTTAGCTGACACGGTAAGTGTGAAACAGGAACGTGAAATCGAGAAATTCAACTTAGCTACCAAGCTTGAAGAAAAGATCGATGCGTTGAGAGATCATATCTACACGGAACTCAATTCGAAAGATCTGATGAGAAGGAAAGTTGCTACAGTCTGCTACTTGATAGATGTGCTAAAACTGAGAGTGGGTGATGAAAAAGACAAAGATGAAGCAGACACTTGTATACCTATCGATGAACTCATTCTCGGGGAAAAGTGCGAACCAGTGCAGAAATTCAAGATAGGAGATCTTGTTCTAAACGGTGAGGGACATTTCACACCCATAATGAGATTGTTCAAGAGACCGTATGCTGGTGACGTTATCAAGATTCATGGTAGTGGGCTCCTTCCTTTCTCCTTGACTCCTGATCACCCGGTGCTTGTAGCCCAAAGAAAGGGCGAAACTGGTGACTCATTTGATTTTGCTGCCCCAGAGTTCAAACCTGCAAGAGAACTAGCATGCGGTCGTGATTACTTAGTATTCCCTAAGCTCAAGAGCAACATGCAGGATTACGAGATAGATTTGACACAGCATCCGATGCTCATAAGTCGCCCCGGTCCCCAACGAGTTCGACTGGATGAAAGACTTGCGAGATTCCTAGGTCTCTACCTAGCAGAGGGTTGCGCCATATTGGAGCACCCCGGAAGGAATAGACATGAGGGGCGCATTGTCTTAACATTCGGTTTGCATGAGATTAATCTGGCTAGAGAGGTGGCTTCTCTAGCTAGCAGCCTTTATCACAGAAAAGTGCGAATTGTTGAGGAAGCGAGTTGCATAAGAGTGATATTCTTCTCGCTTCAACTAGCACGTTTTCTCCGTAGACATTTTGGTGCAAGAGCCAGCCTAAAAGTTATCCCTTCATTCCTCATGAATGCGCCAAGTAGAATCGCCAAGGCTTTTATACGAGCATATTTTGATGGCGATGCATATATGCGCACTGAGAAACCGCATGATAAGTATACTGCTCAGAGACTCGTTCTCACGACATCTTCTCGCATCCTTGCCCTCCAGTTACAGAAACTGCTGAGCAAGATAGGTGTTTTCGCGCCAATCTCCATAAAATCGGGAGAAGGAACAAAGATGATTCTTGGTCGTAAAGTCAGAACACATCCGGCCTATAATGTATCGGTAATAGGCAAAATGATAGAGAAACTGGATTTTGCATACAGTGGGCAGAGGTTCCGCCCGCGCTATTACGATGCTGGCGATTGTTTCTACATACAAATCAGGGAAATCGGAAGGAAACGGTATAATGGTGATGTCTTTAACTTTCAGACAATAAATGGCTTGTTCGAGTTTTCAAACGTGACTGTGCATAATTGTGGCGCAACAACCCTGAGACCGGATCATGTCAGGATAAAGGAAAATGGTTACGTGAGTTTCAACTTCTTGGGAAAGGACTCGGTTGAGTGGAACAAGGAAGTTCAATTGTGCGAGGATGCAGTAAGAAACTTGAAAGAATTCATTAGTCTAGCGCAGTCAGCAATTTTCGATGGCGTCAGGTCAGATCACGTCAAACGCTTTCTGGGCGAAGTCCTGCAAGGTTTGACTGCCAAGGTGTTCCGAACTTACCACGCCTCCCTAGTCGTAAGAGAATATCTTGCGAAAGCTAATGTCACGAGTGACGATGCTACTATCAAGAAGAAGCAAGCCGCGACAATTGCGAATCTACAGGCAGCTATTGAGTGTAACCACAAGAAGCAGCTCCCCAAGAACTGGGACGAAAGGGTCACTAAACAGAAGGAACGACTTGAGGCAGTAAGAGCTAAGAACACTCAGAAGGCAAAGGAACGAGCAAGGGAGTTAAAGATCAAGATAGAACTCATGGAGAAGACCGGCAACTATAACCTTAGAACGTCTCTCAAGAGCTACATCGACCCGCGGGTCTACTACGATTGGGGCAAGAAGGTGGATTACGACTGGAAACTGTATTATCCCACGGCACTTCAACGCAAGTTCTCATGGGTAGAGAAAGACTGAAAGAACCTTAAGTGCAAGCCCTGTGAGAGGGCATCTAATCCTGAGATTGATAAAGTTAATTACCATCGTCAGCTCTAGATTGACTGTGAATAAGCTTTTTCCAGTTTCTAAGGGTTTAGGACGATAGAAAAAGATTGGGGGCAAACAATAAGATGGGTAGCATGAATGACTTCAGCAAAGCCGTTGATAAAAACTTCACGAATGCTTCATACGACCACGCTAGAGGAATCCTCAAAATTGAAGGCTCTCGTTTCGTATTGTTCTTATCGGATTCACTTGTATCAATCCAGAAGCGAATGGAGAGTCTCGTGGGATTCGAAGCGTCAGGCATGCTATTGTATGAGGCCTATAAAGAGGCTGGAAGGACCTCTGGCAACTTGATCATGAGGACGCTGAAGGTTCAGACAGCAAAGACCTTTAAGACCATACAAAGGGCGTTAGACAGCATAGGAATACAGGGCTGGGGCAGATGGGAAATCGGTGAATATGACAGATCAAAGACTGTTTTCATCGTAAGAGATTCCCCGATCGCCGAAATTTATGGGAAATCTGAGAGGGCGGTATGCCACCCAATAAGAGGAGTCATCGGAGGATTTGCTGAGTTTTTTACTGGGGAGAAAAGGGAATGCATGGAACCTGTCTGTAAGGCAAAAGGAGACGACCACTGCGAGTTTATCGTTGCGAGAGCAGAAGACATGCCCAAGATAGCCCTTGAGAGACTAGAGAAAAGGTGACTATGATGAGAAGTGAGAGGATTCCTGTAGGCGTAGAAGGAATGGATCCATTGGTTCAAGGAGGATTTCTAAAGCGCTCGACAATACTCTTGCTTGGTCCTCCGGGGGTTGGGAAAAGTATATTCTGTCAGCAGTTCATTTGGGAAGGCCTAAAACAGAATGACACTATCCTGTATTTTGTGCTGGATTTTCCTCCTTTGGAACTGAGCCGTAGAATGAGTCGATTTAATTGGGACATTTCGCCCTACGAGAACAAGGATCCATCTAAGAAGCGAATCTATGTTGTTGACGCTTTTAGCGGGGCTACGGATCTTCCACAACAAACATTCTCAGAAGAGCTATTTGTCAAGAATCCAAGCAATCTTGACGAGATGTTCGCCGTATTTGACAGTCTCATCGGGAAACTAGCTTCCTTAACGCCTGAGGATTCAGCAATAAGAATCGTCATCGACTCCGTCTCTCCACTCTTGAGTACGACACTAGACTTCTCGAAGGTCTACAGGTTTCTCCGTCGCCTAGTCGTTCGCATCGCTTTAGTTAACAATGCTGTGGCTCTACTTGTTGCCCACATGGGAATGCATGATCCGCACATCGAAACAGCACTCAAGCAACTAACTGGCAACTGCCTGGAAATGCTGAGAAGAACTGAAAAGGATGAAGCGAGGACATACATAAGAATCGAACACTTGAGAGAGACATACCACACAACCAAGATGCTACCGTACATTATAACCAACGCGGGGTTGGCCATTAATCCTCAAGGATTCTTCTAGGAGCTTGCGCGCCGCCCCGAAAACCCTATTTATAGGTTTAGTTCACCATTTCCCCACATGGAACGCTATTTATCTATCTCGTTTTCAAGTCTGCTAAGAGGAGTGGAAGAACACACATGACCCCAGCAAGTCCGGACTCGAAGTTCATCCTTGAAAACGTTTCTAGAATTGTTGGCGAAAATGATGTGTCGATTGACGAAACCGAACTTTTTGCATACGGCCTAGATGCTTCCAATCATCAAGGTGAACCATGGGCTGTTGTGCGTCCCGAGAACAGAGATGAAATAGTCCAGATCCTGAAATTCTGCAATGAACATGAGATCCCGGTCAACCCTCGTGGAGCTGGAACCAGCTTGGCTGGACAAGCTCTTACATACAAGGGCGGGATCATGCTGGACATGCGGAAGATGAACAAGATCAAGGAGATCAATATCGGAGACAGATCCGTCATCATTGAACCTGGAGTAGTCTACTCGAAACTGAATGAAGAACTGGCGAAACACGGTTACTGTTTCCCACCCGAACCTGGAAGCGCAATGTCTTGTACTGTTGGCGGGATGGTGGGTAACAACGCGAGTGGGATTCGCGCGGTGAAATACGGCGTTACGAGAGACTTCGTCCTGGGACTTGAGGTAGTGCTTCCGAATGGGGATTTAATAAGAACGGGATCAAGATCACTCAAGACTTCATCTGGGTACGACCTGACAAGGTTATTCGTTGGATCTGAGGGGACCCTCGGAGTTTTCACCGAGATAATCCTGAAGATACTGCCCATGCCGAAACACGCTCAAGTACTGATAGCTGTTTTCAAATCTGTTGTAGATGCGGGGAAGGTAGCTTCCCAGATCATCAACTCGGGGATAACACCATCCGCCATGGAACTGGTCGACCAATTCTGCACAGCCGCCATGAATCCTGCGCTAAAGAAACCATTACCAATAGGCGAAGCGAGCTTAATGATTGAGACTGATGGAACAATGGAGGAAACAGTTAAGGCGGAGATCGAGAAAGTAAAGAAAATCTGTGAGGAGAATGGCGCCGTAGAGGTAAGGGTTTCCAAGGACCCTGAAGAAAGGCTACAGATGTGGCGAGCGCGAGACAGCGTCTACACGCGTCTCACACAACTACGTGGCGAGAGTCTAGTCATCCACGGCATATCAGATTCTGGGATCCCAATATCAAGAGTTCCTGAAGCTCTGAAGGAGCTCAAGGAGGTCGCCAAGAAAGGCGGCGCCCCGCTGATGATAATGTTCGGACATATTGGAGACGGAAATGTCCACATCGGGCTCTCAGTGGATCCAACAAAGGAATTGGAGAAAGGTGACAAGATCGCCAGAATGATCGCCGAAACAGTGTTAAACAAGTACAAGGGAACGATAACCGCAGAACATGGCGCTGGTATGTCCAAGGCCGTCTTCATGCCCTTGGAGCATGGAAAGGCGTTCGACTACATGAAGAAGATAAAGAAGGTCTTCGACCCCAAGGGCATAATGAACCCAGGCGTCATGGGCTTTGATGAGGTTCCCCAGTCAGTTTTCGTTCACCTGCCGAAGAAAGTAGGAGGTAATTAGATCATGGCAAGCAGTGCCGTAGCTAAACCGCAAAAAATCAAACACAAGTCAATTGCAGAGTATAGGCCCGCTATAATGCTATGTAACTGGTGCGCTGATTGCGTCGCAAAATGTCCCATCTACGTTGAAGAGGGATGGGAGTCAGTGACTCCAAGAGGAAAACTACTTTTCCTTAAGGGTCAACTCAAACAGTGGCATCCAATAACGGAGGGTGTCATTAAAAGGCTATACTCTTGTACTTCCTGCAAACTCTGTTCCGAAATATGCCCCACGGGATTTCTTGACCCACCAGAGATAATCCGCGTTGCTCGAACAGAACTCACTAAGGCAGGGAGAGCGCCGCTACCAGAGCATAAGAAAATGGACTCCGCGATCCAGCAGTCAAAGAACCCCTACGGAAAGCCTCACGCAGAGAGGTTCAACTGGTTACCGAATGACGTACCGATAAGAGGCAAGAGTGAGAATGCTTACTTTGCTGGTTGCGTATCTTCATACCACGACCCTCACATAGCTGAAGCTATTGTCCGAG
>JAUQYT010000202.1 GCA_030587605.1 Candidatus Njordarchaeum guaymasense | reverse complement strand
CGTTGCCTGTTTGGACTACTGTGCGCTCACGGATCATGGGGAGACTATGCAGTTTGAAATCGGAGCCCTTGACTACCTGGAGGCAGCGACGAACGGGGCATACGATCCCAACCACTTCGTTACGTTTCAGGGGATCGAGTGGACACAAGTGGAGACAGGACACTACACGTGCATCTTCAGCGGAGACAAACTGATCAAAAACCCCGTACTCTCATTCATGGTCATTCCCAAAATAACTCAACTGTGGAGCGCACTTGACGATTTCACGAACTCCACTGCCTGCCGTGCACTAGCGCTTCCTCATCACACAACAGAAGACGGATATATCCAAGACTGGACGTACATCAATCCAAAGTACGTCAAGATAGCGGAAGTCACCTCAGTCCACGGGGAATGCCTCTTCGAGGGTCGAGATCCGCTGAACTACGTGGGCATCGTTCTTGCCCCACCCGAATATACGCCAGGGGCCTCGATCATTGATGCATTTAAGATGGGGTACCACATGACGCTTTATGCTTCAGGTGATCAGCATGATGGTCACCCCGGGCACTCGCTCGCCCACACAAACGCATTCATAGGCCACCAGCGTCCATGGACCACTTGGCCCAACCGAAACAGTATTCCTTATCCAAGTGGGATCACAGCTGTCTATGCACTGAATCTCACGCGCGAATCGGTCTTTACAGGGTTAGAGAATCAATGCATTTACGCATCCAGTGAGTACGGGCGACCCTTCCTGCAGTTCACCGTCAATGGAACGCTCGTTGGAGACGGTTCCACCCTGGTAGCAGGCAGCGCGGATGCCGCACGCGAGATAAAAGTGCTTATAGCCCAAGACGGTGCACCAGCAGCTGGCAAGCGCCCCAAAGCCGCGTCTGTGACGCCAGACTGGACACCAGACTGGAACGCGACCATCGAGATCATCAAAAATGGAGACATACTCGCTAAAATTCCAATCAATGGGCCTGTTGCAAACGTGACCTTCATCGATACTGCGCCCATCACAGGCACATCGTATGGTGCAGCGAACTGCATTCTCAGAGACGGGAAATACTACATAAACGAATATAGCGACAACCCAATAGATCCGAGCACACTTAACACCGGGGGAGCAGACTTCTATGTTGTGCGGCTTGTCGGCGAAAACGGCAGGATGGCATATGCTGGACCGATTTGGGTAGAAGTCGCACCTTAACATGTATTGTCCTTAAGTTTCTCGGAACGCGAGCATAGTGGACGTAGGTTTTGAGGATTCTTTGGTCAAGCAGACTGAGTGCCTGCAAAGCGCCTCTAGCAGAGCACATACCGACCGGAACCAGATCAGAAAGTTACAAAAGCACGCGCGCTTCAGAATAGGATTTACTTGGAAGGTTCGAGATGAGCTACCAGTTGTGGGACCTAATCTGGTTTGTTATCAGTGCCGTCAGTATGTGGCTTATGCTACCAATCCACTTTCGGTCAGTCGAGCACCAGAAACTTGAAACCGAACGTGGCAAAGATAAGGGCAAGCGAATCGGTGCGAGATACGGGGTGATCTCGGGGTGGGGGTTCTTCATATTCCTATTCGCAATATGGCTTTCACCCCAACCCAGATTCACCATCCCGTTCCTAGAAGGTCACTCAATCGTAATTCCCCTAATCGACTTCTCAATTCCATTAACTAATTTGCTGATCTTCCTCCCCTTTCTTGTAGTGGGAGCTTGGTTTGGGATCGCAGGCGTGAAAGCCACGGGTCTAGCGGTCGCAGAGACACATAGATCGGAAAAAGTAGTCTCTACTGGTGTCTATGGGGTCATGAGACATCCGCAGTACTTCGGAGCGATCATGACACACGTGGGTTTCTCCATTCTAATGTCAGCTCTCTATTCGTTGATATACACTCCCTTTGTGATTCTCTACAACTTTCTCGTCGCACGGAAAGAGGAGAAAGAGCTGATCAGGGAATTCGGAAAGCAATATGAAGACTACAGGAAAAGAGTCCCGATGCTACGTCCAAAAACTTAATAGCCACAGAATTAGTCCTCTGAACAGCTGAGGCAACTCTGTATCGCGAACTCAAGTGATCGACTTGGCTGACAGGCAAATCGCATTCATAGCCGGGGGAGGCAAATATGGCTCGGGTGCTTCGGAGTACTTCCTGAAGAAACGAAATTGGAAGGTTGTCATCTGCGACGAGGAAAAGCACTGCCAAGCGTCCACTCTAGTGAGAGCCACGATCAAATTGGAAGAGTTGGGCAGCTCCCTCAAAATCAAGAAGCCAACACTGTTGATTGGTGACGCCGCGGAGGCGTTAGTCCAGTTATTCTCAGATGGAACCGTCCCCAAGATTATCATTCCTTGTGTTCCATTCCATTTCGCCGCAAGAATGCTAGCAGTCTACCTGACTCGCAAGGGTCTGAACGTTCAACCCGGTTTTGAGCCTCTAAAACTAGCGTTCGAGAAGGCGCAACTCGAAGGAGTGGAAACCAGGCTTAACCAAGACTGCGCCCTAGCTGTGGCGAGTAGGATGCCATTCAACCTTCGATGCGTCTCGGGATGCAATCAACCTCAGATATGCCCTGTAACAGGGAGGAAACTCCTGAACCCCATGTACGATCTCATGGCTGAAACGTTGAGCTACGGGAAAGTCGACTTCGTAAGGGTGCTCAGGAGCCGTCTACTAGCTCCAAACATAGGTGGCTTCGCCGGCGAAGAACTGAAACAAATGTTAGACCTTTGCATCGAAAAGGAGCCTTGCACCATAGCCCTAGCAACTTCTTGTAACTGTCATGCAGCGGCTAACGTGTTCAGAATCACCAGTCATCCTCGCAACGAAATGGAACTCAACCAAAGAGGGATGGCAACTGACTAGGGAATAATGTAAACCATTTTGGCCGATCTCAAGAACGGCAGCATGGTGCCGCGGAAACGGCTTTAGTCAGGATGACCCCGAACTATAGCGCGCGAGGTGAGAAACTTATTAGAGCGTATTGCACATTAATGAATGGAGGAGAGAGCTTTGGTTTCTGCCTGTATCCTGATTTGCTGTGAGCCTGGAAAACATCCAGATATTGCCAAGAAGATCAAGGACATAAAGGGCGTGATGAGAGCCTTCTCTGTTAGTGGAAGGTGGGACGTGATCGCCGACGTTGAGACCGCAGACCTAAAAGCTTTAGCAGAAGTTGCGCTGAAGATAAACGGTTTGGCTGGCATCAGGTCCACGGAGACCCTTGTGGAGGCCGTGTTCTAGGAGGGAGTGACTATGTATGCGTGCATCTTGATTAGGGTCATCCCGGGAAACGTGTTGAAGGTTCTTGAAGTCGTCAAAGGCGTTAAAGGCGTAGTCAAGGCTTTCCCGGTCTACGGAAGATACGACATCGTAGCCTTCGTCGAAGCGTCAGACTTTAGCTCGGTGATCAAAATCGCGGAAAAAGTCAACGCCACAAGGGGCATAAAGAGCACAGAGACCGCGACCCAAGCATAGACCTAGATACCCACATATTGCAGCGCGCGCCGAGACATCCCATCTGGCGTGGAGAGAACTAGAGAAAAGGCTAGTTTAAAGTCCGACCACCAACAGTAACTTGGAATGCGCAAGGTGCACCATCGTTTTTCCTGTTTGAAACTGTCCAACGAATAGGCCTAACTGTAAGAATTACATCTAATGAAAGCGATTACCTTAAATAGTCGAATATGCAATCTAATGACTTTGGTGATGGAAGAAGGTGTTTAGATGCCCAAGTTGCGGCAATCGGCTGCTTGTGAAAGCAAGGTATAACAACCGCGGTCTCATGTGCCCAAGGTGCCACGCAACACTACGAGTCACCGCACCCAGCGCGGCGGCGTTGCTATTCTTCCTAGTGCTTCTCATCGGACTGTTGACATTCATCGTTTCAAGTCGCATGATGTTCTTCCTATGGATCATCTTTCCGTTCTTCGGTGTAACTTGCAGCCTGCTAACGAAGCTAAAGGTTGTACAGGAGAGCCCCTCAACAATTCGGCAGGTGCCGACCACCAGAGTGAGGACTACGACACCTGATGAGATAATGAACGAAGACGACAGGTCAGAGAGACAACGAAACGTGCCTAACGTCGCAAGAAGCGGAATCGCTTGGAGATACTGCATCTACTGTGGTGCCCCCATTTCGGCGTCAGACTGGAGATTCTGCGCGGACTGCGGAGCAAGTCTACCTGGACAGATCTGCGGGCCCGCTACACTCACCAGAGAAGACACTAGCCACGAAGAAACGCAAACGAGCAACTGCATGGTCTGCGATCTGAGTCTTCACCCTTCGGATCCCGTTGCCCACTGTCCCCACTGCGGTAACGCCGCCCATAAAGAGCATCTACTCGAATGGCTCCACGTGAAAAGGCAGTGCCCCATATGCGGCCAACATCTGACAGAACAGGAGCTTCTGTAGCGCGCGAACAGGTGTGCACAGAGAAATCAAAAAGGAGTGGATAGCGTCTACAGTCTCTTCCCGCTTGGAGAACCTCCCCGCTTTGGTAAGAAGCGCCCCGTCACCTTACAATACTTTTCATATTTCTTTCCAAATGTCTTCAGCATAAGCTCCTCTTCCCTGGCAGCTTGCCTCGGGAGCTCCACCCAGAAGACAGCCCCGACCAGACTCAACCAGATTCCTGTTATCAGGAAAACGAAGATCGTTTGGAGAGCTTTGGCAAGGTACATCGGATGCCGCACAAACCTATAGGGACCACCTGTAGCTAAAACGTACCTGTCTTTTATCCCCCTCGTGACGGGCGTATAGTTGACATTGTAAAGCATTACGAAGTCACCCCAAATGCACACCACCCAGAACCCGATGAGACCCGCCCAATTCAGCAACAGTGGCAGATCTAGCACAAGGCAGCTAGGCACAGCGTTCCAGTAGTCAAAAACGCTGAGACCAATTGCGATGACACCAAACAGCGCACCCAACTCCAAACCAATCGACACCGTAACTCGAGACCACGGGGTCGCAGGTGGCGAACTCTCTTTTCGAAGGGGCGGCCCCTCAACCGGGATAGACCCTGGAGGCAAGCGCTTACCTCGACGCTGTCTCCCCAACAAGAGCACGACTGAAGCGAAAATATATGCCCCAACCATACCAAACAGAATCTCGAATCGACCCAGCAACACCGATCCCTCCCTCGCCACTCTGGTAGCAACTCTTTTATTCTTGTGAGGATTACTCTCTCTCTCGAGATAAGGGCTTTTCCTTGAGAAGACATGGAGGGGATCTTTTGCTTTCGAAAAGACCCTCAGCTTTTGGACTTGCAGGAATGACTTTCATTCTCATCTGGTCAGTCATAACAGTTCTGGCCCTGGTGTGGGGCGTCGAGATTAACATGTATGACGACTACCACATACAATACGGCTTCCCGATGATCTGGGCGGTTCATCAACTGGTCACCATAGCTGGACCGGTTGATATTTGGCACGTAGACTTCTCAGCTCTGCTCATCAATGTGACTTTCTGGCTTGCGTCCATAATAGTAGGCATAGTCATGGTGAGATACTTGACGCGTTCAACTAGAAAGCAGCGTCATTAAGTCCAACACTTTTCTCGCAGTCGCGTCCTCAAAATCTTGCTTCGGCAGGCTAGTGGAATCCAGAAAGGAGGATGCATGAGTGTTCCCAAAGTCTGTTGATCTGGCAAGAATATAAATAGATGTTCGCTAGTTTATCATGATATCTGGCTTTCCACGAGGAAGGGACAGTCAGGTCAGTTCGCAGGTCTTCGAACAGAACATTTTGTAGAAGCGCACACATGTATGCGAAGTCATGTTTGTCCGTGGCCCCCACATGTGAACGACGCGTGAAGCCAGCTTCGCACCCAGCTGGCAGGGAGAACGAAGAGGAGAGGAGTAGAAGCAAGTTGGATGAAAAGTGGAAGGAAGCGGAGTGAAAAGAAGGGGTGGAAGAAGAAGAGACTATAATGGAGTGCTCGCTGAGCTATTCCCTGAGCGGTGAAAGAGGAGAACAGGTACAAGGTGGGGAAGGCAAAGTCCAACTCAAGAAGCAGAGTCTTTCAATTCATCCAGGGCGCGGAGAACCCCTGTTTCTTTCTTACCGGGATATCGTGTCATTCACCGAAGGGGACTACAGAGTCTACCTTGCTCTGACGTCGAATGAGAAGTTGACCTTGCATAATCTTGGGTATAAGTACGAAGACTTCTTGCGGGAACTTTCTAGACTACGGAACGAAGTACTCTTGGCAGACCTACTCATGTTTGAGAAAGTCAAGAAACTTGGAGTGCAAGCTGAGTTCGCCTATACTGATCAAGCTGGAAAAGAAAGCCAGAAAGGGAAGTGTGAACTGCGACTGTTTGACACTGGTATGGTCGTAATACCTGAAAAGGGAGAGTTAACGAGAGTCCCTTATAGTGAGATAGCGGAGTTCAGCGACAAAGACTACGGTCTCATTGTCATTACGGATTTTGGAGAGAGATTCGCCTTCTCAGTTATGGGCAGGCAGTTTGATTTTGTTGTGAGAACTCTTTCTGACTCCATTAACAGTCTTTCTCTTAAGGTCCAGTCATCGCTGAAAGAACTCTTACCTAAGGCGGATCCATCTACGATAAGAAAAGTTGCCCGATTCATGAAAGAAGGCAAAGCAGCCCGCAGAGCTGACGTCGAGTCAGTCTCCCGGCAATTGTGGGACGAATTAGAAAAGAAATTGTATGCTGCAGGGATCAAAGAGGAGTACGATTTCCTCAAGTCTCTGGCACAAAAGGAGAAAATGTGTATCGGCCTAAAGCGGGGACTGCTGGGAGACCTCACAGGGGAATACATCTGGTTCCTGGTGCCGATCTACAGCACAAATGCAAGAGAACCAGGAAATGCAGTCGCAATGGAAGCCACATCAACTGAAGGCGGAGGAAAAGCGACTTACTTCTTTAGAATCGTTAGCAGAAAAGACTACCAAAACTTCAAAAGGGTAGATGATCTGCACAAGGAGATTGACGGCTTCATCGAAAGAATGAACCGTTCCATGATCGCCATAAACTTCAGAAGAGAACCAATTTACCTACCTGATAACAAACTAGAAGAACCACAATACGAAAAGTATAGATTCGCTGTACAGAAAATCCCAGCACTTCGGGAGCTGCGCCAACTCTTCATCGGTAGGGTCATCCATTCTACCCCCGATCAATGGAAAGAGGATGTGATGAACCTACTCAAGTTCAATGTAAGCACAAATGACGATGAAGCAAAATGGAAAAAAGGTGAAGATCAAGAGTGACGACAAGCTCATGGAGGCGATGTCCTCGACCAGATCCAAACAACAGTTGCAGGCGTAGTACGCCATGCCCAAGTTATCTGCTGAATTCTCCTTGAGCTCTAGAGGAGGCTAGACCATGCCAGGATACAAACATCCCTGTCGCTACTGCGACAAACTGATCCCAGATGACTCAAATGTTTGCCCGTTGTGTGGCGGAGTGAATCCACTGGGGCCAATAAGATGTCCAAAGTGTCGAAATCCGATCGAGCAAGGCTGGCAGAAATGCAGTCATTGTGGACTATCCTTGGCTGTCACGTGTCCGAAATGTCACAAGCCAACATTCCTAGCGGACTACTGCGAGCACTGCAAAGCCCCATTAGTGGTCACATGCCCAAAATGTAAAACACCGACACCACCCCTTGAAAAATGCCTGAAATGTGGCAAACCACTCAAATAGGAGGTGAAAGAGAAAGAATGGCGTTCCAAGCATTCACAAGGAATTTTGCTGACAACAGCACAGAAGCAGGATTCCAGTTTACCTTCTTCTGCGATCTATGCGGAGATGGATACAAGACAAAGTTCGCGGAATCAAAAACACACAAGAAGGGAGGACTTCTCAAAGGTCTAGGTCATGCGGTTTCAATTGGCGCATCCCTAGCTGGAAAGAGTACCGCCGGATGGGCAGCCAGAAGTGGAACAGATGTAATCGGCGAAAGATTCTCAGGAATGTCTCCTCAGTGGCATAAAGAACACGAACAAGCGTTCGAGCTTGCGCAGAACGAAGCAAAGGGACACTTCAACCGTTGTCCAAAATGCAGGAGGTACGTGTGTGAGAACGATTGGAACGAAGAAGAAGGACTCTGCGTTGACGATGCGCCACGCGAAGCTGTCGAAGTAGCTGCTGCCAAGGCAGAAAAGATGGTAACAGATATAAAAGAAAAGGCCACGAAGACACAGGTGTTCACCGGGGAAATAACTACCAAACAGACCATCTGCCCACAGTGTGGTAAACCAGCAGGTCAAGGCAAGTTCTGCAATAATTGCGGCGCTCCTCTCAGCGTAGCGAAGTGTCCAAAGTGTGGAGCACCGAATCCAGCTGGCACGCGATTCTGCGGCGAGTGCGGCACCAAACTAAAATAGAATAGGATCCCTTGACATCGCCTGATAGCGAGCAAATTGGACTACTTGTGTAATTCCAGAATCCCGTACTCACTTTTTCTTTTGTGGCGAGGAAGGAGCGCTGGCTAGCAAGGTTTCTGTAATTCTCTCAAAGGCTTTCTGTATGTTCTCGCCGGTCATCGCTGAAGTCTCAATGAATTCCGCCCCGATTTCGTCTGCAAGTCTTTGTCCAGCCTTCATGTCAACTATCGCTGGCAAGTCAATCTTGTTGGCAATCAATATCATCGGGATCTTGTCAGGAAGATAAGTTTTAAGGTCTGCAAACCAGAACCTGACATTCTCAAATGTCCCAGGTTTTGTCACATCGTAGACTATGATTCCTGCTTTCGCCATCATGTAGTACTTCTGCCTCACCCAAGAGAACTTCTCTTGAGCTGCAATGTCCCAAATCTTGAGCGTTACATGGCTCCCCGCAATATCGTAGTCCTTCGTAGCTACGTTGGCGCCCAAGGATGGAAAATACTTCTCCTTGATTGCTGAGGTGAGATGCTTGTTCACTATACTTGTCTTGCCTACGGCAGCATCCCCCACCAATATGACCTTGAAGACGAGACCTGCTTCAGGAACTAGCATACACCCCTCGACAACGCTAGTCGCATATTCATATCCTGTAGACGTTCGACAGTCCCCTTAGGAGATACCGAAGTGGACATTGAAATGATTGATGTGATACCGGAGCCTGCCGAATTGGCTTCGAAGAACCTAACTCAAACAGGTCTATATGAGTTACGATGCGATTGAGAAATTCGCAAATGGTCGCGCTATAACATCAATTATGATGATTCGACTAGGAAACACTCAAGAAAGAAGAGAAAAAAGAGAGAAACTCTAGGCCAACCGATCTCAGACAATCCTGCCTATATGCTAGATTGCACCTACTTTGTTGTGGGTCGTATCCCACAATCGGCAGCGCACCTTTTCCTGGGATTATTATGTCCATTTTCCACTTGCTGCGCGATATTGTTTCTGAAGTCTGGAAACGTTCCATTTCGAACAAGCAAAGAGATACTGCGTTGCTTTTGATGAATCGGTTGCACAGAAAGACATAAGAAGCAGTCTGAGCGTGCAAACCTAGGAGAAGCACAACTTCTCCGCAAAACGGCGGTGAATGAGATGACCAAAGTCAAAGAGATCTACCTGTGCGAAATATGCGGAAACAAAGTCTCCGTCATAACAGCCGGAAAAGGAACTCTCGTGTGTTGCGGGAAACCAATGAAGCTAGTGAAAGCCTAGAAGGAAAAGGAACCCTTCGCGAAACCGTTGCGGCCGAGAGTCCCCTTCAAGAATCTTTTTTTCGGCGACGGGAAATTCAGGTCATGGGCACGCGGTCAGAGTTTGCCTTCTGTCAGTTCGCGCGCTGAACCTAGAAACAGTTTTCCCATTCCTCGGGCCTTCTCTGGGAGATCCACTAAAAATCATATTCAGCTTCTTCTAAGGGGCTCCTGGAGACGGATCATCCTTCTGCTATCTATTTTTCCCCTGTACAGTACTGTATGCGGTCTAGCAGGTTCTTGAGCTTTTCTTTCCTTGGCACACATTCTTCCTGCTGTTTTCTGAGACTGCCTACCTGTTTCTGCAGCTCCTCTATGTTCCCAGTATTCTCTTTCAGATCTTGTTCGACTTTCAACTCATATTCCTTGACGGGTAGTTCCTCTTCTACTTGCTTCATTCTTGCTTCTACAATACCATTGATCCCAGATACCCTCTTGTATGAGGTGTCAAGTTCTGATTCTGCGGCCTTCAGCATTTTCCTATATTTTTCTATGAGCTGGTTCCATGCCCTTATGGTTGTCTGTCCTTCTGATTTCGGCTCTGCCTGTTCCTTGGCCCTAAGTTCCTTCGCCCTCGCGAGCCGTTTCCTTATCCCTTCGAACTTGCTGTCAAAGGAATCGTTGATTTGCTTGAGTTCGTTGTCCAGTTTATCGAATTGAGTCTGCAGCTCATCTGGGAAGCCGTGAGCATTTCCGCTCGGGGAGCGAGTAATTTGGGTTGTTCTGGTGACAGCGTCCATGCGCTCCTCCTCATCATGCTTCATTCTTCTCGGCTGCCTCTGCCGTTCGCGTGCTATTCTCTCTGCTACTCGGACAAATTCGAGGATCTCGACAGAGATCTTAGGGGAAGGTTCTAGGTCCACAATATACTTGTAGGGGACAGGCTTGTTGAATCTTTTGCAGTCATTCTTCTTGCAGGAAGCAACTATGCTCCCAGCTTTCGACTCAAACTTCTCTGCCAGGTTACATGAGGCACAACTCTCCGGGACGTCCGAGATTGGATCATCTTCGGGCTCTTTCCAACTGCCGCTAGACCCAGACAACTATGTCTCACCCCTCCTACCCGGATCATACGTTAGGACACAATCGCCCAGTAAGAATATGCTGCGTAATCTAAAAAAATGTTTCGAATCTGAGCGCTAGATGCTGCAGTCTGTTGTTGCTGTAATCCTTGGCAAACCGTTCATACTTACGACGATCATGCAGCAGTAATCGTTGAACTTGGCACTAACTTCCGTTCTTCTCCCCGCTATCCTCCCCTCTTGGGAAAGATCATAGTATCAATGGGATGGGGGTCTCCCTATAGGGCAGGCATCGATGCATACTGTGCATTCAATGAAACTGCAGGGAGTAGGTCTCTGAATAAGTTTCCTCTCCCTATCTCTCACTTCTTCAGGAACATCTGAAGCTCCAGGATTCTCAACCGAGTAAACCATGCAGCGGTTGAATTTCACTTTGTGACTTTCAATTGCCTTGGTGGGACAAGCAAGAATGCACTTCTCGCATCCACTGCAAAGATCCTCCTTAAACGGCTCATCAACCTCAAGTTCCGCTTCTATGAGAATGGAGATCAATGCCACGCGCGGTCCGAAGTTGGGGGTAACGAGTAAGCTATTCTTGCCTTGACAGCCAAGACCGCACTTAACAGCGGCCGTCTTCAGAGGAATCTTGAATGAAAGCGAGGATTCAAAGCCTTTTCCTTTGAGATAGTCAACCACTGTCCAGGCTTTGTTCTTCATAATCTCATAGTCAAAGAAGTAGGACTCCGAGTGAACACTGGGCGTACTGTTGCTGGAACCCTTGCGCGCTTGGGAATCAACAACCAGATAGAATGACCTGTCCCACACAGGGATCGCCGCCAGCACGACGGATCTGACGTTAGGCATTTCCTCTTCCGGCGTACGCAGCACGTAGAAGTCGCCCACCGGTCCATAGGGTAAGTCGCGTAGCGTTTCCGGATTCGAGACGCCGACCATGACGAAGCCTGCCTCCTTCGCTTTATGTTTCAAGTTCTTTGTTAATGACATTCGCTATTCCTCCCTTGGAAATACACTCGCAGATGTTCTTTTCAGTAATATTCGTCTGAGCCTCATTCTCTTAGTTGGACCCAGAGATCGAAGATCCATTCACTCTGCGGTTTGTTTTCACGCCAGTTCAGATGCTCTTCATAGCCGTTGACCCAGCCGTGTTCACTCTTCCTCACGCCTACGTGCTCATACTCGCTTTCCTCTATCCACTTCCATAGTTTTCCCCAAGCTTCCCCTATTCTACCCAGATTTTTGAACCTGAGAACGGCGTATAACCCGCCTGGTAGCTCCTTAATGTCAATGTCTCCCTCTGGCTTCTCATCAGGTCCGACTGTCAGGAAGTACTCGTAGCCGTGGGGTTCAGGCTTTTCGGTTGGATAAGTGTTCCTGCCAAAGAGACGAGCTCCAAGGCCCTCATCATGCAACCCCTTGCGTCTAGCCCATTCCCTAATCTTCTTCCCTGCATC
>JAUQYT010000188.1 GCA_030587605.1 Candidatus Njordarchaeum guaymasense | reverse complement strand
CTTTATGGCTGAGCATTACCTCCCACTGGCTAACCTTTATCTCTTGTAGTGATTGAGAAAGCGGCGTAACTAGTATCACCATCCAGACTAGAAACACGGCGGATCGCATGAACCCAGGGAGGGCAGCCATTAAGAATAGCTGGATCTCAGGCCCGAGACCACTGATTAGCGCTGACATGATTGCGGGTACAAGGTACACGGCCCAGACAATACTCAGCAGGAGAAGACCTGCCAAGGCGAAACGTCGTTTACGTCGAATGCTCGCTGTCTGAACGAGAAACTCGGCTTTGGCGATGTGAAACCACTTGTGCGTCACGTTTTCTTCCTCCATTCGAGTAGCTTGGTCCGGTCAACCTTGCCGCCAACAATCTCAAGGTAGGCATCCTCGAGCGTACGCGTTTTGGTTGTTTTCATTATGTCTTGCGGAGAGCCTACAGTCATCAGTTGTCCTTCATTGAGTATCCCGATTTCGTCGCACACGCCTTCGGCGAATGCTGTCTGATGAGTGCAGATGAAGAAAGTTGTGTTGGTCTGCTCTGCTAAAGCAAGTATCAGATCCTTCACCAAAGCGCTCGCTGCAGGGTCAAGACGGGAGGTTGGCTCATCTAGGAACACGAGTTTCGGATCATGGAGTATTGTCGACGCAACGAGAACCTTCTGCTTCATTCCTGATGAGTAAGACTCGAGGAGATCGTCTTGTCGACTTTCAAGCCCAAGCATAGCGAGTAGGCTGTCGACACGCTTGTGTAGCTTCTCTCCATGCATGTCTTTCAGCGCACCTATGAACGTCAGGAACTCAACAGCAGAGAGCTTTGAGTAAACCCCCGGGGACTCCGGAAGCAACGCTGTAACACTCTTGATTTCGTTGACATGTTTGCTAATATCGTATCCGCACACTGTAGCACTGCCACTTGTCGGCTTCATAATGCCGGAGAGTATGCGGACGGTGGTTGTTTTGCCAGCCCCGTTCGGACCTAGGAAGCCAAATCTACCTCCGGTCTTGACTTCGAGGTCCAAATCCTTCACTGCCTGAATCTCGCCAAATTTCTTGTTCAACTTCTTGGTTCGTATGCCGATTGCATCGCTAACCATCGATAATCACCTAGAAACATCCCGCCCTTGTATCTGGGAATATAGATATAAACCATATGTTGTCACTTTTGCATAACTTTAAGTTATGCCATTCAGAAACAATTGACGGAGATAGGCCGACTGCTTCGGTTGCCTTGTGAGATCTCTAGTGTTCTAGTTTAGGCTGGAATCTGATTACCAATAGGAACTGGGGGCTTTGGAAATGGAATATGAGGAAATCCGGAAGAGGACTAGAATCATCACAGAGGAACCTGTCCGTCCGATATCGGATCTAGCAATGGCAAGAAGACGCAAGGAAATTGAGAGGAAATCTCCGAAGTCCAGATCAATGTTCGAAGAGGCTGAGCAGTGCATACCAAGCGGCGTTCAGCATCTATTGGTCTAAAGAGATCCCTTCCCTGTGGTGGTGAACCGTGCGCTCGGTTGTAAGATGTGGGATGCCGATGGGAATCAGTAGGTCAACCACCTGATGGGATCAGGAGCTATTATCCTAGGCCACAATTATCCCCGTAGCACGCTAATGTGAGTCAGACCCCGTAGACAAAACCGCCATAGTCGCTGGAAAACCAGTTACCCGCCTCCAACCATCAGAAAAAAAGAAAAAGAGGAAAAGTAGTTGGGATTCTTGGCTACTTGCGCCTTCGACCTAGAGTCTTGTACACCACAGCTGCTATGGGCAACGATATGAGGAACGGGGCCCACGATATCCAATTGTCAATTAGCAACAGTGTTGACAGCACGACGACAGAAATCGCAGCCAGGACTGTTGGGATTGGAACACGTCCCGCTGACGCCGGAACCCTAAATGGTCTCTTCAGTTTCGTCTCTCGGCGCCTCGAATAGATCAAGGAGATACATACTATGAAGTCTATCCAGCAAATTGTCACAGCGGCGGCATTTAGCACAAGTTGTACCTGTTCGAACAAACAGAAAATTGCCGAAACTATCATCACAAGTATTATGGCGTTGGTTGGCGTCCTTCGACTTTCCCCAACCTTCCCCAACTTTGACGGTAGAGCACCTTCACTAGCTATCCCGTACATTATCCTCGAACCCGTCACCAAGGTGGCCAAGACTGTATTCAGCCCAGCGAAGATCCCGTAGAAAGCGAACAACAGCGTCGCAGTAGCGGCGGTCAATACTACTCCGGCAGCGACTATCATAGGCGTGTTCGTTGTTGCGAGTACCGACAGTGGCACGAGCCGCACAATGGCAAGCGACACCAGAGCATACACCAAAGTTATCAAACCAAGTGACAATAGTATTGCCCGCGGTACAGTCTTTTCTGGCTGCTTAGCTTCCTCTGCCAAACTCGGGATCAACTCAAATCCAGTGTAAAGGAAATAACCTATGGCAAAGGTCCCAACGAACCCCAATAGCGAAGCATTGGGCGCCCCAGTCGTCGAGAAATAGTCAGGGTTTATCGGGCCCGACCCGAAACCAAGGGCGACAATTGTAAGCAATCCTGCGACTTCTATGATTGTTGCAACTACCATGGCTACCGCAGACTCCTTGATACCAAGCCAGTTAAGTAACGAAAGAAGTAACACCAACAAGACGGCGATCAAGGTGTATGGCTGCATTATTGTGACGCCGCCAATAGCTATTGGTGGTAGACCTCCTAGTGCCGCGTTTAGATAGTGTCCAGAACCAAGGGCCACAACTGCAGCGGAGAGAGGAACAGCGACAAAGAGACCAGCGAAAAGGAAGATGAATGATAGGAAGTTAGCAACGCGAGTGCTGCGGGTCGATAGTCCCTCGTGAACGTAGATGTAAGCCGAACCCGCCCTCGGATACATAGAAGCAAACTCAGCATAGGTTAGCCCAATGAACAAGTATAGAATGGCAGGTCCGACACACAGGAAAAGCCAAGTCAGACCTCCCGTTGCTCCCGCTGCGCTGCCAACCATTACGTAGATCGTTGCTCCGAGAATCAGCCCAATGGCAAAGACCGTCGAGAGTCCAGTTCCCAGTGTCCTCTTCAGTTCCACTTTCTTCGTCACAAGTTTCCCTACTTTCACTTCTTCTTTCTTCTTGGACAATGAAACGTTCACCTGTTCCCTCAGGATACCCTCTTCATCTTAGAATCAATGATCTATTGCAACTTATTAATAATCCTTATTGTGGTCTCCACGGACGCCACACAGGGTATGCACCCACTCAGAATGAGACTAGCCTATGAGAACCCAAAACACAAAGATCTTGTCTTATCTGGCTCTCATTTTAGTTAGAATGGAGAATCCAGCTATTCGCGATTTTTTCTGCCTTAATTCATGCTATTCTTGCCTCGTCGCCGATTCCTTCAACCTTCTTCTTTCCTTTGACATAATTCGCTAACTCGACTGCTACGGTTCCGGAACGTTCGTCTTGGCGCGGTCTGCGGTCAAGAGTTTCAGTCAAGGGTTTATCCAATTTGGGCTGGGCGCTTCCGGTCGAGCTCCCAGTTGATCCGTGTGAAGTAGTCTTGGTTTCATGGACGATATTTTGTATCCTTTCGGAAAGAGTCTGCTCAAGCTCGCGCATGTCTGATGGTATGAGCGGGTTGAAGGGGCACGAGCGCGTCTTTGAAATAATCTCATTGAATGCTTGACTGACCCTTGCTAAGAGGGGGGTCACATCGACCCCCTTGTCTGATACACCAGCGACTATTGCCCTCGGGCTCTTAACGAATGCAAATGTCATATCCTTTAGATCAAGTCGCTGGGCTTCGTCGCTTTCAATGCACTGTGCGAAGGCCTGTAGCGCCACAAAGAAGCCTCCAAAGAGGTTTTCGTCATACTTTAGGAATCGGTTGTCGATGACGACTCTATGCAGGCATGGACCTGCGGGCTCTACAATCCAAAGTGCCCTAAGCGAATTGTCCGCCGGCCCCAAGTCGCTATTGTCTGCACTATCACGAGCGGCTATTCCCCCTTTCGACAACTCTAATCTAACTGGTTGCTTGCGTTGCCGAGGCTTCTTTGCGAAATTCGTCCCCATTTCGCCTCATAAACTAGCATGATTGACTGGACTTATATCGTATTTGTCAAGGTTGCAAAGAATGATGGTAGTGTGTGCGAATCTCGCAAGCAAAGCGTTCCTTCCGCAGGGACCCTGCAGTTCCAGCGATTAATAGTTTCAAAATTCAAGTGCCGAAGGTAGAGACGCCACTTTGGTTAGTGTTATGTTTATTCCTTTTTCCGTTATCGTCATTGGATACGTTTTGACTTCATGGTTGCGTCCTCTCATCTTGACTACTGTGAGTCCACGTTCAACTCTTCCCCTGTGCCTTATCTGTTCCAGAAAGATGACGCCATCAGAGATGAACTGCTCGACATCATATCGACTTATCTCACGCCGACCGCGTCCCTCTGAGATTAGCAAGGAGGTACAGCCAAGCTCCTTTAGCGTGGCAATCAATCTGTGGACAGCATGTCTTATAGAGGCAGGATCCTGAATAACAAGCTCAAGCCCGGGAATGGAGTCGACGACCACTCTCTTGGCGTCAATTGATTTCTGAACGTCGGACAGTGCAAGTAGGAGAGTGTTCATGTTGATAAGCCGTGTGATCTCATCTCTGCCCGTGTATGGAACCTTGGACTTAGGTGTTGCAATGTCTATTATTCCTAGTTTGTGTTCGTTCTGAAGCTTCTCCAGATCCCAGCCAAAACTCTTCATGTCTGCTCTGACTGCGTTTGGGGATTGTTCAGTCGTGACAAGGATACCATTCTCGCCAAACTTGGTGGCACCTTCTACGAGAAACTGGACACCTAAAGTACTCTTTCCTGTGCCGCAGCCACCGCTGACTAGGATGCATCTCCCCCTCGGGAATCCCCCATTAAGGACGACATCAAGTCGCCCTATCCCAGTGGGAACTACATCATCTGCAGATCTGGTCATGAAACTACATCCTTTTTTCCAGCAGTTATCTAACCTTCTTGCTGACTTCTATCTGAGAAGTGTCTCTCAAACTGAAACATTAGTGTCGAAGTAGATTTATTGCTTTGCGTAAAGTCTAGGGGTGACTACTACATCCTCTGCGACGTCCGCAACCGATCTCGCTGAGCCTTGCTAACGCGAATGGGGAATTCTCTCTCACAGTAAACGCTGGCCATGTCAACCACAAGTATCCAAGAGTCCAAACCTCTGCCCTGCGGAGTGCCAACAGCAGTCCATCACCTTCATTTCAACCGCTAACTAGAAAAGCAAGATCTAGCCAATCTAAAGGCAAACACCTGCTGGGATCCCCCCATTTGGTGAGGCTTGTTGACTAGGAATATTGCTGCTCTGATTTCGAAGAACAAGCTCTTCTCTTGCTTTCTCATAATGACAATAGTAATTGGGGGTTCAACCTTCTTGCTTGCCCCCCCTCAGTATCCAAATCCTCAACTGGGCACAATAGACGTCCCAGGAAAGGGTAGCTTTGTCCTAGCCGCGTATCCCATCCTCGATCGACGGGTGATCGGGCTCGTAAACTTGTTTCGCGACTACTACGAGGTGACCGATCTCTCCAACGCAAGCGTGAATGGGCTAGTGCTGACTGCGTTGCCGCCTATCATGACGCATTACTTCCTCGCCTTCACCACCTACGGAATGGCTGAGATCGCAGGTTCTACACCTGGTTTCCGAACCAGTTACTACACAGACATGTTCCACAAGCTAATCGCCATGATGAATAGCTCAACCGTGGAGCAAATAGAGTGGATCGAGCCAGGTTTCACTAATGCTGCCTACTCGAGCCTCGGGAATGGGTTCCGTGGCCCTACAAACATCATGTGGACTGGGCACTACGCGCTCATGGAACTGTTATACTATGACCTATTCCGGGACTCTCGCTACAATAACGAGATCAAAAGTTACATGGATCAATGGAATGCCTCCCTCACTGCGACG
>JAUQYT010000162.1 GCA_030587605.1 Candidatus Njordarchaeum guaymasense | reverse complement strand
GTACCTCTGGTCGTTATGACTTTGATTGAGTACGAATGCCCTGAAACCCAAGAGAAACCTGCTCCTGTCGGAGTAACTATGAGGTCATCAACTTGGTTGACTGGGATTGTGAGACCACCTGGTACTGTTTCAGGTCCAGATTTTGTCTGCCCTGCTTCCTCAACATAGTAGCTTTCTATGGTAACGTCAACAGTTCCGACATTTCTGAGGTAAAGTATCGGGTTGCCGCTTACGTCCCACTTGTAGCTGTCCAATGAAAGCCCTTCCTTCACGGAAGGAGAGCTAGGCATTAAGCCACCGAAGAGCCCTGTAGCCCAAGCGTAGACTATTACTGAAGCCACGACTACGATGACGACCAAGAGTAGCGCTGCCAGTATGGTAGAGATGCCCTTCTTTCCCTTCATTATTTTCTTCATTTTTATTTCACCACTTGTGGTGTTCCCTTTCTGATGGTTGGGCTAACCTTTCGTCTGGCCCCTGTTCCCGCATTCTGTTAGTAGTGTTTGCGGTCCGTATTTAACTGTTTCTCTGTGCCACACACCTACGAAACCTACTGCCCATGGCCATCAAGAGGTGTCAATCTAATGCTCCCCGCATGTAATAAGGCGATTTTGGGGTGTCTTTGATGTTTCTTTAAATCTTGAAACCTTGATCCTCCAGATTCTTCGAGCAATAGATTACAGGGGTGCGGTTGGTCCACCTCTATGTTCGTTGTACGACCATGCATGAAGAAAAGGGTGGTGTAACTCACTGAAACTAAATGAGGTTACAAGATCAGGAATTGTATGATTTCACATTGTGGGTTAGCCGCCATCGATAGATCAGTAATGATTTTACCTAAATTTGATATGTAACTACTCAACAGATTGAACAGTTACATTTCTGTTAAATGGAACACGTCAAGAGGGGCCAACGTTGGATCACTTGGTCAACATCATCTCTGTTCTTGTTGTACTCGCGTTTCTTGGATATGGTTCGTGGAGCGATATCAGGACGCGAGAAGTCTCAAATATCGTTTGGCTGCTCTTCGCTCCGATAGGAGTGGCCCTGACTGTCGCAAGACTATACCTGTCACCTGAATTGCTATGGATCTCTCTCGGCTCAATTATTGTTGCCACATCCTTCGCTCTTCTACTCTTCTACACTGGTGTATTCGGTGGAGCAGATGCCAAAGGTTTGATATGTATCGGCATATCGATTCCTACCTTGCCCGAAAACATACCTGCGTCCGTGAATTTCTTTCATCCATTCTTTCCCGTTGTTATTCTCTCGAACTCATTTCTAGTCGCTGTTTCAATGGCATTGTACATTCTCGTGCGTAACATGTTCTGGAAATATTCCACAGGTGGTTGTTTGTTCTTGGGCTTGGAGAAGGAGCCTGCTTTGAAGAAAGCTTTCGCACTTGTTTCAGGGTATAAGGCTGAATTTAAGGAGATTGAAGACAAGATGTACTTGTATCCATTAGAGGAAGTTGTTGAATCAGGAGGCACCGTAGAGAGGAGGCTCAACCTCTTCGTTGAGGCTGAAGTTGAAAGGCAAGATCTCATCGGAAAATTGAGACCGTACGTAGAGAAGGCGGTTATTCCACGTGAAATCTGGGCCACTCCCGGACTACCCATGTTAGTGTTCGTAACCATCGGCTTCATGTTGGCGCTTGTAATAGGCGATCTTATCTTCCTGATAATATCCGTGTTCATAGGAATCCTCTAAACAGCGGTAGGACTCTATAGTGAAAGCTAAGCCGCGAGATCGCTATGTTAGAGATATTAGTATCCTAATCTCTTTCAAGTAATGGCGGAGCGGTTGATTTTGAGCCAAGCTAGGGCGTATGTTACTTCACGCGATATGAGAATGCTGGAGATTAACTCTGAGTATCTTGGTGTACTTCCCCTCCAGTTGATGGAGAACGCGGGCAAAGCGGTAGCGGACGAAATAGCTTCAAGGTTCAAGCCTGGGTCGCAGGTAGTCTTTTTCTCTGGTACTGGTCGCAACGGCGGGGATGGGATGGTTGCGGCTAGGCATCTCGTTGCAGACGGTTTCAAAGTGAAGTTCATCTTGTTTGGGCGTGAATCAGATATAAGCGATGAAATTGTAGTTCGGAACTGGAAGACTTTGAGAGAGATGGATTGGACTGTTGACATAAGCATCTTGAGCGACTCTAGTCTCATTCAACCCCTAAGCGCGAGCGTTCTTGTCGATGCGCTACTTGGGACGGGTGCTAAAGGAAGTTTGCGTCAACCTGTCCTTCAAGCTGTTCGAGCCTTGAATGATTCTGAAGGCTTCTGCGTGGCGGTTGATGTTCCTTCCGGGGTTGACGCGGATACTGGAGATCTTTTGGGGGAGGCTGTTAAAGCGGATTTGACTGTGACGCTCCATAGAATGAAATCGGGACTAGAGAAAGCCAGAGAACACTGTGGAGAGATCAAAGTTGTTGAGATAGGCATTCCCTATGAGGCTGAGCTCTACGCGGGTCCCGGAGATGTTGAGATAATCCCGAAGACGAGAGAGCCTCAATCCCATAAAGGAGATTTCGGTCGGCTTCTGATTATCGGGGGAAGTGAAACTTTCTCAGGCGCTCCAACTCTCGTAGCCTTGGCTGCACTCCGTACAGGAGTTGACCTCGCTTACGTTGCTGCGCCGGAGAGAACTGCTTACGCTATATCGTCGTTCTCGCCAGACCTCATCACAATCAAACTCAACGGAGAACATTTTGCCTCTCAGAATGTTGGTCAACTGAAGGGTATGATCGCTAAGGCTACTGCTGTTGTAGCGGGTCCTGGACTTGGCACTCATAAGGATAGTTTCATTGCAGTTGAGGAGTTACTGAAGGTTCTGGAGGAATTTAGAAAGCCTACTCTTCTCGACGCTGATGCGCTCAAGGCCTTCGGCGCTATCAGAAGAAAGATCGGTTTCCCGCTTGTAATCACCCCGCATTCTGGAGAATTTGAAGCGGTCGCGGGCAAAAAGCCTTCAACAGAACTCCGCGCAAGAGTTGAAGATGTCAAGCCATTGGCGAAAGAAACAGGGTCCGTTGTGCTTCTGAAAGGTCATGTAGACATCGTATCGGATGGTGAAAGGGTGAAGTTGAACTTCACGGGCAATCCAGGCATGACTGTTGGAGGAACAGGCGATGTGCTCTCGGGCATCGTTGGGGGGTTCATGGCTCAAGGCGTTGAAAAGTTTGAGGCTGCTGTTGCAGGCGCTTTCATAAACGGTGCAGCGGGTGACTTCGTCTATCGTGACAAAGGTTTTCACATGACTCCAACGGATTTGATCGAGTATATCCCGAGAGTCATCATGAATCCGATGTCTCATAGAGATGTGAAGATTCATGAGAGATGAGAGACCTGTAAAGGTCTTTATCTTTTATATGAAGCAAGACGACCCCAAGAAATGCACCTCAGCGAAACTCTTTCGACTCCATCTCGCTAAGCCTATCTTTCGTTCATCGCACATTCCGACTGGGGCAATTGTTCTTAACCCCATCGCAGAGCAGATACTGACCCGCAAGGACAGAACGATCATTGAGGAGAAAGGTTTGGTGGCCATAGATTGCTCATGGGAGAAAGCTGATCAAGTGTTCGAGAGAAGATTACCGGGATTTAACAGGCGTCTGCCTCTGCTCTTGGCCGGTAACCCAACGAACTATGCAACTCTGACAAAATTGAGTTCCCTTGAAGCTCTTGCCGCAGCTCTCTATATAACAGGCTTCAAAGCCCAAGCGCTAAGGTTCTTATCTATATTCAAGTGGGGGTCAACATTCTCAAGTC
>JAUQYT010000145.1 GCA_030587605.1 Candidatus Njordarchaeum guaymasense | reverse complement strand
TGTTGCTTGCGGGCGTACATCCGCCCCACGGATACCAAGTGCGGAACCCTGAGGCTATTTCCTGTCCTCCAGTTAACGTCCAAGCCCAGTCGCTTCCGGCGTTCCTCATTGCTTGCTCAGCTACTCCTGCAAGCTGGGTTTCGGTCATCCCAACCCAGCTGCCCCACTCCTTGCATGCTTGTTGCCCTGCATCCGTTACCTCAGATGCCCGTCGAAGAAGCACAATCTCCTCAGGCTCCTTGATATTCTGGATCCTGTCCATGGCGTCGGTGAAGCTCTTGAACTTCGCCTCTGGAAAGGTTTCTTTGAACTTATCGTACTCATAGGCTAGGAGCAGGCCTCCGGCCATGCACATTTCTTGTCCATAGTCAACACCAATCGTAGATTTTTCAAGTCCAAGTTTTTTCAGTGTCCTCTTGAGCAAGAGTTCGAGCTCAAAACTCTTCATCGGGCCCCAGCCTGTTACATTCTTTATCCAGCTTTCGTCTTTAATCCGCTCTGAGTCAAGCATGATAGTGAGTATCTCTGGCTCTCCTTCTTTAGGCAGGACGACTGCGCTGCGCCACGGTATGAAGCACCCACAGATGTAAGTCAGGCTTTTGAGTCTCGTGCCAATGTAGACGTCGATTCCCTCTTCTTCCATCTTGGCGCGAATCTTCTTCAACCGCCTCTCATAATTAATGCTAACTGGATAGCTCAAAGTAAACAAATCCTCTCCACTAGTTCTTTATTTCAGGTTTCTACGTTGAGAGTTCTTAACTAATAAAGGATTCTAGGCGAAAAGGCAGTAGTCCCAAAGAAAGAATTAAGTAACTGGGACTCATTCTAGCGAGGAGATGACAGGACTACGTCTCCGAATATTTCCCTTGCATTTCGAAGGATCGCGGTTCTCACATCTTCTTTGCCCATGTTCTTGAGTTCAGATATTTTCTCAATGACCTTCACAACGTTTATGGGTTCATTTCTCTGCTTGGGGTCTATTCCGAGTAGAGGTGAATCCGTCTCAGTGAGCAGCGCTCCCATCGGAAATGCTAGGACTTGGCGCTGCTTGACCTTGTTTCTGTATATGCTTGGGGCAACGGAGACTGGGTAACCTTTGTTGTTCATGTCGCTGAAACCATGAAGGACAACTGTTAGGTTTGGGAAGTCTTCGAGAATAGTCAATGTGTCTATTACCGCTTCACGGGAGTGGACGATCACCGGGAGGTTCAGCTCTTCTGCAAGGTTAAGCATCTTCCTGAAGAGGATTCTCTGCCTTTCTCGTTGTTTCTCGTCCTTAACCCAATAATAGTCTAGGCCAATTTCTGAGATCGCCACAATTCGGTTCTCTTGACTTCTAATCCACGCTATCTCTTTCTGTATCGTGTCATCGTCAAACTTCGCGATGAACTCAGGATGCAGCCCTAGGCAAGCTTTAACGTTGCTGTACCTCTTGGCAATTTCAAGGGTCTTCCTGTTGCTTGAAGGATCAACTCCGGCATTGAGCATTGTCACGTCGCTTGCCCTTTCTACGACTTCGTCTCTATCGTTGTCAAAGGCTTGATCGTCAATGTGGCAGTGAACGTCAACGAGCAAGCTCTGCATTCACCTCACAATTTTCACTGGTTGAACGTGAAGATCCAGCAGAAGACAGTGAGTACAATTGTTTATCCACGAAATCAGTCGCAATGGAATATTGATATCGAGGAAATTCAAACTTTCAGAAGCTATGTGGTCTGTTTCAGGGAACTGCTTCGTATTTCTTGTTATCCAATTGTTCGATGTCCCCTAGTTCTACGAGGCGTTTGAGATGCTTCTCGAGCATAATGTGCTCAAAGAATCGAAAAATGTTTACAGGTTGACCAAGTTTTCTGTACACTATTCCTTTGCCTAACAGATCTTCGAGGGTTTTCTCAGTCTTGAGCAAGGCAAGTATTCTCTCTTCCCGCTGGTAGATAACATCAATATACTTCTCGAACAGGAGGTCGATCTTATCTCGACCTTCAAAGGGTCCACTGTGACTGGATGCCACAATTCTAGGTTTGAGTCGTTGAAGTCGTTCTATTGAGTCTATGAAGTCATCTATGTCAGATGAGGCGTTCCCGTACCACGGTCCAAAATTACTTAGATCCACATCTGTTGAGAAAAGAAACTTGTTCTTCGACTCGAAGAAACATGAATGCCCGGGTGTGTGACCAGGCGCATGTACTACTTTCAGAGTGGTATCTCCTATGTCAAACTCGTGATCATCCCTGAACCTATACTTGACTTTCACATTCTGTCTCTTGTCGAAGAAGTCTGCTTTCATTTTCTCAAAGTACTCTGTAAGCTCCGGGCTGCTCTTGAAGCCAGTCATTTCAAGAAACTTTTCAAAAGAATTTATTGCCAACGCGTCTTGGGTTGGAGCCCACAGTGTTGCGTTGGGGAAAATCCAGTTTCCACGAACATGATCAATGTGGTAGTGCGAGTTAATGAGAATGTCAATCTTGTATTCACTCGCGACCTTCTTGAGTACAGCTGATTGAGCTCCTGTGTCGACTAGAGCCTTGGCTTCGTCGTCTACGAAAAGGGAATTGGAATACGGGAAGCTTTTCTTGTCATCGGTAGTAATGATGTAGAGGTTTCCCGCTATGTTTACCTTTCCCATAGATTCTACCTTCCCCTTTCACTCGCATCACGTTTGTTTGAGGTCTTTAATTACTACACGATGACATTGGGTGAGATCAAGTTAGACTACATACATCTTATTAACGTTAACGGTGACCGCGATCAAAACTAGTTGCTCTCGCGTGTTTCGGGCTAGTGAACTCTGATTTCTTTCCGAAAGCTACCGTGAAGGACACAATCCCCTGCTGAAATGCTGTTACGATCGAAATGAAAGTCTGCCTCCTCTCGACTGAACGCAGACGATAGTTCGCACTATTGCGCTCTTGAGCATCTTATCTATGCGCACAAGTATTTACGTATAACGTTTCGCGTCACTCTTCACACTAAAGAGTTTTTCTATTTTCGTTTCGCGAGCCGAGATCACGATTTATTTGCCACGAGTCAATGATCAGAGTGCACGGTGACGACAGTCAGAGCGCGAACACAGTTGCTTTGATCAGCATCAGAGACGTTCATAAATGTCAAGAAGACCGGATCAATCGCAAGAAATGATATCGATGCATGCAGCATGAGAGTGCGAGGAATCATTTATTGCTCACGTGATTCTTGTCACAACTTAGAAATAGGAGAACTCCTCAAATACCGCTTATGTTTGCGCTGCCGCTCTGGTGGCAGGAGGAGTTAGGAGAAACAGGCCCGCAGGCAAGGTGATTGCTTCGTGGTCAAGATTAACGCGGGAAAAGCTGTTGCAAAAATGTTGCGTGAGTATGGAGTCAAGTATGTTTTTGGAATGCCTGGAGGACAAACTCTCTCCATCTACGATGGCATCAGAGAACATCAGCCAGACATCAGACATGTTCTTGTAAGGGATGAACGCAACGGCGCTTTCATGGCTGACGGATACGCAAGGGTACTACAAAAGCCCGGCGTCTGTGACGGAACTGTAGGTCCCGGAGCGCTGAATATGATCACGGGCGTAGCCGAAAGCTACTACAGCTCAGTCCCAGTAATTGCGATAACCAGTGATATTGCAACAGCCTTCGTCGGGAGAAATCCTTCGCAAGAAGTTGACCAGATGAGTATGTTCAAACCAATAACCAAGTGGAGCAAGAGAATTGAAAGAGCCGACAAGGTTCCAGATTCAGTTAGAAAAGCCTTCAGAATAGCAACTAGCGGTAGACCTGGACCCGTTCATCTCGACTTCCCCGAAGACATAACGCTTCAGGGCATGGTAGAACAAGAAGATCTGTTCATCGAGGAGGACTGCAAAACCTGCCCTTCAACTAGAGTCAGTCCAGATCCAGAAAGAGTCAAGGAAGCAGCAGAAGCCCTGTTGAAAGCTGAGAGACCGGTCATGCTTATTGGAGGAGGAGCGATCACATCTCAAGCCTACAATGAGGTCTTGGAACTAGCAACACTCCTAGTGATTCCGGTCGCGACGACAATCATGGGGAAAGGCATCATACCGGAGTCCCACCCTCTCTCAATAGGCAACTGCGGGCTATACGGCGGTAAGTTTGCGAATGACATCATAATAAAGTCTGACTTGATTCTAGTTGTTGGAAGCAGGCTTACAGACTTCGATACGGCGAAGTACTTCGTTCCGAGAGCCAGCCAGCCAATCATCCACATAGACGTAGACCCGACGGAAATCGGGAGAAACTATCGGACTAAGGTTCGAGTCGTAGGAGACGCCAAACTAACTCTCCAAAGCCTAATCGCTGTACTGAAGGACATAATGGCAAAGAGCAAGAAACCGCCTGGAGAAACTCCGCGAATGAGCGAAATAGCGAAGCTAAGGAAAGAATGGTTTGATTCCTTGGCGCCTAAGATCAACTCCGACAAATTCCCTTGTACGCCCCATAGAATAATCAAAGAGGTCAGAGCGTACCTCTCAGACGACGATGTCCTCGTGTGCGACGCCAGCACAGCGAGCCTATGGACTAGCTTCCTTTACCAGATGCCTCGGGCAGGAAGGTATTACATCGCTCCAAGAGGCGTAGCACCGATAGGGTACGGCTTCCCGGCTGCAATAGGAGCGAAACTAGCTGTTCCAAACAAGAAGGTCTTGGCATTCTGCGGAGACGGCGGATTCGGTCTCTCACTCACAGAACTTGACACAGCAAAGAGAACAAACACACAAGTCATAATCATCATCCACAACAACTACAGCTTGGGATTCATCAAATTCGGTCAATTAGCGTTGTTCAGCGGACGCACGATGTCAGTTGACTACAGCAAAGAGCTTGACTTCGGCAAGATTGCGCAAGCATATGGATGCTTTGGCAGAAGAATTGAGAAATCAAGCGAAATCTTGGACGCGTTAAAGGAAGCAGAAAAATCAGATAGGCCTTCAGTCATAGACATACCTGAGGATCAGAGCGAACTCATACCTCCCATGACATTGGGCTAGTTAAAAGTGAAGATCAGGCACTTGGATGGGAGGAAGCGTAAGCTGCCCCTTTCTCCTCCCTTGAGATTACCAGGTTAAATAGAAGTCATTCTGAAGTCAAGAATCGATGTAGGTGGTGGTTTCACTATATGAGTAGTTTTTCAGAACAGAGACTCTCCGGTAGGGTTGCTCTTGTTACGGGAAGTGGTTCTGGAATCGGAAGAGCCATTAGTCTCAGATTTTCAAGTGAGGGCGCTAACATCATAGCAAACGACATGAATGAGAAGACAGCAGAGGAAACCGGTGAGATGATCAAGAAGCTTGGTAGGCGTGTACTCGTCATTAAAGCCGACGTAAGCAAGAGCAACGAAGTGACAGCGATGACGAGAGAAGCTTATGAGAAGTTCGGTAGAGTCGACATCTTGGTAAACAATGCTGGAATAAGCGGAATCCCCTACAAACTCATCGACTTACCAGAGGAAGAATGGGATCATGTCATGGGCGTAAACCTCACGGGGACATGGCTCCTTTCGAAAGCCGTCTGCAAGCAGATGCAGAAGCAGGAACCTATTAAGGGAAGCGAGTTGCGGGGCAAGGTGATTAACATCTCCTCAATTGCAGGAAAGAACGGTTCACCAACAATAGGATGCTACGCTGCCAGCAAAGCTGGGATAATATCCTTGACTCAGACCATGGCTCTGGAACTTACACCCAGAATAACCGTGAACGCTATCTGCCCCGGGTTCCACTTGACAAACATCTACAGGATGAACGAAGACTTGATCAAAGCAGCTATAATACTCTACAGCCCGCGACCTATACCCCTGAAACGAATCGGGCTCGCGGATGACGTTGCAAACGTTGCAGCCTTCTTGGCGTCAGCTGACTCAGACTACATGACAGGACAAGCAGTAAACGTGGACGGAGGAATAACACAACACTAGAAAAGGAAACCGGTCTAGGTGAGCTGGAAAAGGACACTTCAGGAAAAGGGAACTATTTAAGCACCTTACGAACACAACCTTACACATCACTGATTTGGAGAAATGGGTGATTGATGGATTGGGAAGAAAGAAAGGACAAATGAAGACGGTAATTGCCGTAATAGCGATCATCGTGATTGTCGTTGGAGCCTACTTGGTTTTAGCCTATCCATCTGTCATAGCAGAGAAATCAAATACTGTTAGCGGTTTCAGTTCGGAAAAAGTTTCTTTCAACGTGGGATTCCCGAAGGGATCTATCCAAGTTGTTTTCACGGTTCAGGGAACAGCCGGTGCATACAGTGTTGACCTGCTTAACTCAACTGGCAAAATCGTGTGGAGTATACCCGCTACCGCCGTGCCAGCGAGCTCAACAACTACTCAGAGCGCGTGGATATCCGCCTCCGGCAACTACACGGTTGTCGTTGGCTATCTAGCATCAATGACGTACACTGTCAAAGTCCTAGCCAAAGGCCCTCCATTCTAATTGTAAAGTGGATCCGGCAACAGTGACTATGAACCTTCAAACCTGACCAAACCCTTGTCTAGACGTGGTGCTGTAATTCATCTTCCCACTTTTTTTGCAGGGAATCTTTGATTTGGTGACTGAAACGCCCAGATTTTCTGAGCGTCCTTAAATACGCATTGAGAGTATATTAGAAGACAACTAGTTCTGATACCAAGGAAAAACAGCGATTGGAGGTTTGGGGTATGTTCAAGTGTCCAGTCATATACCAAGGGAAGGGAGCTATAAATAGGATTTCCACGCTCAGAGGAGAGCGAGCCTTTATAGTTACTGATAAGAACCTTAGGCAATTGGGACATGTTGGCGAAGTGGAGAAGCGCCTACAAGCTACCAAGATGAACGTAAACGTTTTTGATGGGGTTGAACCTGATCCAAAGGACTCGATTGTCTTCGATTGTCTCAAGTTGGCGAACGACTTCAAACCTGACTGGTTCATAGGTTTGGGCGGAGGATCCTCAATCGATGTCGCTAGGGCGACTTTCTTGCTATATGAGCGACCTGATATCAAGTTCGAAAGTTTCATGCCGTTGATAGAATATGGGTTGAGGAAGAAGTCAAAGCTTGCAGCAATCTCAACGACTTCAGGAACAGGCTCCGAGGTGAGCCACAACGCCGTCATTACAGATACGAAGACTGGTAGAAAGCTTTCGCTCCCAGCATACGAATTAATACCTGACGTTGCAGTAGTGGACCCCACATTTGCGTTCACAATGCCGCCGCAACTCAGAGCAAACACAGGACTTGACGTTCTCACCCACGGTCTGGAGGCCTACTTGAACAAGTTGGGAACCAAGATCACATATGCCTTAGCAATTAACGCTGTTCAGACAGTATTCCGCTCCCTTGAGAGATCTTTCAAGGGAGGAGATAAGGGAGCCATGGAGGAGATGCACTACGCAGCGACGCTCGCAACCATGGCTTTCGCGAACTCCGGCCTTGGGATTGCCCACAGCATAGGACATAGCATTGGAGCGATCTTCCACATACCTCACGGAGCAGCTTGCGGGGTTGCGCTTCCCTACACCATAGAGTACTCCGCAAAGGCATTGAAGCCGAGGTACCTGGAGGTCCTGAAGTCACTAGAAGTGCAAGGAGCGACGCTCGACAACTCAACTCAGAAACTCACGGCTATGATCAAGGAGCTAATGACCAAGATCCAAAGACCAACAACAATCAAGGGTCTCGGGATAGACGAAGGCAAGTTCAAGGAGAAGATTCCTACACTCACCAGTTTCGCCGCAATGGATCTCAACACAGCCACTGCCCCCAGAGCACCACCAACTAAAGACTTCACGGCAATATACGAATACATGCTCAAGGATAAGCCGATAGACTTCTGAAGAAGTCTTTGACTACTGCTTTTTCAAAGAAAATAGGTACATCGGCTGATGAGCAGCAGATCTGGCATGCGTTATGCTTTCCGAGCTATGTAGATTGTTGCCGCGAAGGCTCCGCCCACGATTGCGACCAGAATTATGTATGCGAACAGAACGCGTGCAGCTGAGATCTCAGGCGCTTCCGCAAGGCTGTAGGGACCATAAATCAGAAATGAAACCAGCACGAGCAAGGAACTGATTATGCCCCATACGAGCAGGGACCAGTCAAACTTTCCAAGCGCCATAATCTTTCCCTCCTTCAGGCAGGACCGTGATCATCTTTTTGTAGAAGACTGGTTCAATATTCCTTAAATAGTTATGGATTTTCAATGATCACAAACGGTAAATAATCCGTAGCGTAGAACGTAGCTCAGCCATTTGCTCAAGAAAGTAATTGAATGGAGGTCTGGGGATTGTTCAAATGCCCATCAATATACTACGGTAGGGGCTCACTGGATAGGTTGACCACCATCAAGGCGGAACGAGCCTTAATCGTGACAGACAAGCAGCTGGTCCAAATAGGGTTAGCCGGTGAAGCTGAGAAGCGCTTGAAGGAGAGCGGAAAGGAAACAAAGGTTTTTGATGATGTTGAACCTGACCCGAAGGACACAACCATCGACAGGTGCGCTCAGGTGGCAGAGGAATTCAAACCTGACTTGATTGTAGGGTTCGGCGGAGGTTCCTCAATTGACGTCGCCAAGGCAACCTTCTTCAGATACGAGCGACCGGATGTGCCACTCTGCGACATGAGTCCCATGGAGACGTACGGCTTGAGGAGCAAGTCGAGGCTAGTAGCGATCCCGACCACGTCGGGTACCGGCTCAGAAGCAAGCCTAGGATGCGTTATCACGGACTCAGAGTCCGGTAGAAAGCTTTCACTCGCATGCTTCGAACTGTCTCCAGACATCGCTATTCTGGATCCGGACATGGCGTCCAAGATGCCTCCAAGGCTAAGAGCAAACACGGGGATAGACGTCCTTGCTCACGCCGTCGAGAGTTACATATGTAGCATGCACAACTTCTTCTCAGATGCTCCTGCAGTCAAATCCATTCAGACAGTGTTCAAGTATCTTGAGAGTTCTTTCAAGACCGCCGACGAAGAAGCAATTGAAAAGATGCACTATGCGGCAACCTATGCAGGCATAGCTATGACCAACTCTGGTCTTGGTCTCGCGCACGGCATAGGGCACAGTATCGGAGCAGTTTTCCATACCCCTCACGGAGCCGCGGTCGGATTTGCGCTTCCCTACGCCGTAGAGTATTGTGCAGAAACATCCAAGGACAGATACGTTGAAATCCTGAAGATGATTGGAGTTGAGGAAACCAAACCTGAAAATTCGGCCCAAAAGCTCTCCACAATGATCACGGAATTGATGACTAAGATCCAACTGCCGACAACGATCAAAGGACTTGGCATCAAGGAAGACAACTTCAAGAAAATGATTCCAAAGGTTGCAGAATTCTCAGAGAGCGATGTCACCGCTTATACGAGCCCCAGAAACGCAACGTTAGAAGACATAACCAAGATACTCGAATACATGCTCAAGGACAAGCCGATAGATTTCTGACAAGCGCGAGGAAAGCTATATTATCAAAGATAGCCCAACTTATCCCACATAACTTCACCTAATTGTCTTGGTGTGTGGATAAGTTGGGTAAACTTTCTACTACGGGTAAAACAAGAAAGGTGAAAGGTTTTACACCGTGTCAAGTCTCCACAGCTACCGCTAGTGAAGATGAGTTTCCATATTCAAATGATGCGAAGCTAGCCGGAGCCTTCCTAGTCAACTTCTTCAAGGGAATCACGGAAAACGTAGATATTTGTAAGACATGGATAGACTTGAAAACACTATTTCAGATCCATGTCGAGTCTCCTGAGGTCTTCATCACAATCGACACGAGAAACGGAAAAGACATGCAAGTATCTCAAGGCAAAGCTAAGGGGACTCCTGATGTGACAATGACCTTAACCGCTAAAACTTTCCACGAACTCTACTCGGGAAAGGTCAGTACTTTTCAGGCATTCGGATCTGGAGCTGTGAAGACGGAGGGAGACAGAAGCCTTGTCACGAAAGCGACTCGAACACTTCCTCAAACAATAAAGATGTACCTAGAATACTGCAGAGAGCTAGGCATGCCAGTTGAAGCGATGGAAGAGAAAGGCGCAGCTGAGACAACCGAGGTTGCACACGAAGCTGGCACCTCACTACCGCGAAGCAAGCGCCTCAAGAGCCGCTTTCTGACTCAGCCTAGGGAGATCTGTGTTGAAAGAGCGAGGTATTACACTGAGTCCCACAAAGCAACTGAAGGGGAACCAGCAGTCGTACGACAAGCCAAAGCTCTACGAAATATCCTTAACAAACTCACAGTGCGAATCTATCCGGATGAGTTGATTGTCGGGAACATTACGAGTAAGCCTCTCGGTGCAGGGGTCTACCCTGAAACAGCGCTAGGCCCAAGAATAGAGGGGGAACTCAACAGAATAAACAAAAGAAGCACCAACCCGTTCACGATAAGTGAAGAGGACAAGCGCGAGCTCCAAGAGAAGATATTCCCATACTGGCGCGGAAAAACAATCATTGACTTGGCACGAAAATACTGGCCCAAGGAAGTCACGGACAAGTTTGACAGACTCGGAGTATTCATCCTTACTGAAATAGCTGGAATCGGGCACATGCTCATAAACCACGAGCGGGTACTGAAATTCGGAGTCAAGGAGATGATCAATCAAGCTAGGAAACTCAAACAAGAGATCCTGGAAGATAAAAAACCTCGGAGCGAAGAGATACAAGACAATCTCCACTTCTATGAAGCCGTTGAGATCGCATGCCAGAGCGTAATCGATTTCGCAAGAAGACATAGCAAGGAGGCGAAGAACCTAGCCGAACATGAGAAGAATCCCGCTCGACACGCGGAGCTTGAAGAGATTGCAAGGGTGTGCGCCAAAGTTCCTGAGAACCCAGCAGCAACACTGCACGAGTGCTTGCAGGCAATGTTCTTCACTCACGTGGCCTGTCAGATAGAGAGCTACGAATCAGCCATATCACTTGGAAGAATGGATCAATATCTGTACCCATGCTATCAAGCAGATCTGAAAGCTGAGAGAATAGACGACGAGAAGGCTCAAGAGTTACTTGAATTATTCTTCCTCAAACTATCCTCAGTTATACCGTTGTTTGACACTGACGCTAGCATAGCTTTCGCTGGGCTGACCGCCTTCGCGAATGTTGTGATCGGAGGAATAGACGGAAACGGTAATGACGCCACAAATGAACTATCCTATGTAATTCTGAATGCTGCAAGGAACATCAAGACTCCGCAGCCAAACTTCGGGATACGCATCCATGAGGGCACTCCAGAGAAGCTTCTAACCGAGGTATCCCGTGCAGCTCTCGAGATGGGAACTCTCCCCCATGTCTTTAACGACAGGCTGGTCATCAAATCCTTAACTAATAGGGGGATACCACTAGAGGATGCTCGCAACTATGGAATTATCGGTTGCGTTGAACCCGCCGTCCCTGGAAAGAGCTTCACTTCCTCTGATGCCGCGCTCTTTAATCTAGGTCTATGTCTTGAACTGGCTCTAAACGATGGGAAAGGAAGAGTGATGGTGGGTCAGATTGGCCCACAAACAGGAAACCCTGCCACGTTCAAATCAATGGAGGAAGTGATGCAAGCATACAGAAAACAAGTACAACACTTAGTCAAGAGGATGATCGAAGGGCTAGATGTCTTGGCAAGGGTCCACGCGGAGATGAAACCGACGGTCTTCGCCTCATCCCTTACCGACGACTGCTTAGCGAGAGGAAAGGATCTTACTCATGGAGGAGCAGTCTACAACTTCACGGGACCACAAGGAGTTGGGCTCGCGACGGTCGCAGACTCACTCGCCGCAATCGATGAACTAGTCTTCAAGGAAAGAAAAGTTAGCATGGGTGACCTCGTGCAAGCCTTGAACAAGAACTTTGTCGGATACGAACCAGTCCGGCAGACACTGGTTAACTATGCTCCGAAGTATGGAACAGACAATGATCTCGCGGACGACTATGCTCGCCAAGTTGGAGAGATCTACTGCAGAGAAGTCGAGAACTACAGGAACCCCAGGGGAGGATGGTATTCACCAGGATTGTACTCGGTCACGATGCACATCACTTTCGGCATTTTGACAGGAGCGCTGCCGAATGGGCGAAAGGCAACGAAGTCACTATCCTGCGGAGTTACCCCGGAGCCTGGAACAGCCACCTTTGGGCCGACAGCTCTACTCAAGTCAGCAGCTAAACTAAACTATGGACTCGTATCGAATGGCGCGGTGCTAACCCTCAAGCTCAACCCGAGCACGTTCCGCGGCGAGAGTGGAATTGATAACTTGAAGTCACTCATCAAGTCCCACTTTAGGCTTGGAGGAATGCACATACAATGCAATTTCGTAAGCCGCGAAGATCTAATCGCGGCTCAGAAGCATCCTGAAGAGCACCGCGACCTCGTAGTCCGAGTAGCAGGCTACAGCGCCTTATTCACGGATCTCGATAGACTCGTCCAAGACGAGATAATAGCGCGGACAGAGTTCTAGGCTTCTCTTCTTGGCATCTTCTTTTTCTTGAATACAGCGATCCAAGGACTGCCGAAGGACTTTCTTTCTTCATCAGTAGTTCTCCTATAGTCTTGGAATTTGCCTTGTTTCCACCTTACGAAAGGAACGAGGAGAGAGTTGGCTTTCTGGGAGTATACGTCAAGCCGGTTCGAGAGGTAAGTGGTTACCGTGTACCTTCTTTTCTCTCCAAAGGTTCCGAATCTTTTGACCAATTGATCCCAATCCTGTGGATGCAGTGTTTTGAAGAGGTTGATGAAGTCGAGCACGGTGAAAGATGCTTCACGTATTCTCTTTATGGTGTCTTCGATCTTCTCTTCCTCTAGGAGAATCCTCATCTTCTAAATCCCTCTCAAGTGAATCTGAAGGATGGCCTTGTCGACGCTGTCACCTGGCGCTCACTTTTATTGATGCGCGCGAATGGGAGAAGTTCTTCCATTCGGCTACTGATTAGGAATCAACATCCGCGCAGATAAATGCCTTTAGACGTATTGCGAGACTCGCAAAAAACATTGCAGTGGAAATGAAGGGGTAACAAGTATAGGCTAATTCGGAGGCAACCAAGTAAAAAAGAGGCCTATATGACCCAGGAATTCGAGGGACATTGAAAATCCGGTCAGGAAACACATTCTGCAACTCATGTCATGTGGAAGCAGTGTGAAGCACTGTTAGTTTCAACGTTTTGACTCCCTTCTTGCTTGTCATGCTTTCAGAGAGCCTTTTCAGCTCTTTCGCTTTGCCTTCAATGGCAATTATTTCCAAGCAGTTATGCTCATCAAGGTGAAGGTGCAGTGAGGCCTTGATGAGGACCCCCGAGTCATGTTGAATGTCGGTTAACTTGTCTACAAGGGATCTAACCTCATGATCATAGACCATTGATATGGTCCCAGTTAAAATAGCGTTCTCATCAGTGCTCCATTTGCTCTCCAGGATGAAGTTTCTGAGGGCGTCCCTGATAGCTTCAGACCTCTTGAAATACCCTTTCTTCCGAGCCGTGTAATCGAAACTCGTAAGTAGCTCTTCAGGTAGGCTCATGCTTATTCTGACTACTCTCTCTTCTCCTCCGCTTTCGGCAACTTCTTCCATGGCGGACATACCTGTCTTCTCACTCCTTCCACATGCGGTCTCTCATAGTGGTGCCTATTTCCATAGGATGTTTTCCATCAGGATCAAGTAATACTCTTTGAAGTATATTTATGTTGTTAGTAATACTGTTAGAAAGATTTTTATTACTCCATCCTTGTAGGGATGAATGTCTAACTAAGGCGCTCATTTCCCAAGTGAAGAGCAACGCGCAAAGCGAAGAAAGGGTCTATTAGGACACGGAGTTGGTTGCTACCACATGCACATACCTGATGGATTCCTGGACTTGTCTGTGATTGTCGCCACCTACGCACTCGCAGCGATCTTCTGGGTTATAGCCTCCATTAAGACGAAAAGAGCGCTAGGGGAGAAGGAAGTCCCATTATTGTCAATTATGACAGCAGGTGTCTTTGCTGCCCAACTCATCAACTTTCCGATTATCGGCGGGACAAGTGGGCACCTTATTGGCGGGACCCTAATAGCAATACTCTTTGGCCCTTATGCTGCCGTGGTGTCGATGACTGTCATCCTCGTTATCCAAGCGTTTGTCTTTGGAGACGGCGGGGTAACTGCTTTGGGTGCGAATGTTTTCAACATGGGTGTCGTGGCTGTGTTCTCGGGCTACCTCATTTACAAGGGAATAGCTAGCGGAGCCACCAAGGGTAAAAGAGTCTTGTTTGCGAGCTTCGTTGCCGCGTACATGAGCGTCGTTCTTGGAGCTCTTGCATGTGGACTTGAGATAGGCGTTTCAAGTAATTTCCCGTATGGGGTGAACGTCACTGTTCCGCTGATGGTGTTGTGGCACCTTGTAATCGGCGTTGGGGAAGGGTTGATCACTCTACTCGTCTTGGCTTCCCTCCTAAGGAGTCGACCGGAACTTCTAAGCTCTGAGGCTGGGAAGTAGAGGTGAAAAAAGTCCATGGAAAATAGCTCCACTGCGGTTGTTACCGATGAGAGGAAGAAGGTTC
>JAUQYT010000128.1 GCA_030587605.1 Candidatus Njordarchaeum guaymasense | reverse complement strand
CGACGTTCCGAGTATGGGCGCCTCTTCCGAAGCCCTCTTTCTGGTGAAGAACGAATTTGGCATACCTGTTGGCTGTGCACCGGCAAACGCTACTTATCTCTGGAAGTCAAAGAGAACTGACCTACTAAAGAAGAACTTCGGATCCTGTCATGCAGCCGCGTGCGCCATAATGCAGTTCAGCGGCGCAAACTATGTCGTGATGGGCCCCATCAAAGGTGCAGGGAGAGTCTTCAAGACATGTGCCATGACAGACGCCATGATAACTTACGCCGCAATGACCAGAGGCATAAAACCTCTTACCAAGACTCATCCAATCTACAAGATATTCTAACAAAGGCGAAGAAAGAGAAAGTGAACGAAATCTAGGTGGAGCATCTCTCGAACTGGTTTTCAACTAGGTTTCAAAAGACTTTTTCAGAAGCTCTGCGTCAACTTTTCCTGCGTGGAAAAGCTTGCCCGTTTTCAAGTCATTGATAGATATCTCGGCTGGAGCAAAGAGTCCTGGGTCGATTTTGTAGAAGTCATATCCGGCTGCCTTAAAGATCTGGTAGAATGGCTTCCCATAGTCCTTTGAAGATGATGACGGGACTCTGTTAACAGTCTCAGCCAGGTTGTCCTCTTCATCGGCTTCGACTGTTAGGTATACTCTTCCAGCTGAGAGTATCACGTCATTAGTTCTTCCCATTGCCTTCGCAGAGCTCGGGTGGACTGGCGCTATCGGGGCGACCCCGCAAGCATGTCTTATTTTCCTGGGGTCAAAGCCGACCTCCGACAATTTGTGAATACCTGTTTCCACCGCTCTGCCAGATATCTGGACTGAACCCACAATGGAGCTAGTGGGAGCAACAATCGCGTAGAGAGAAGGGTACTGAACTTCACACTTGCTGGCAACTACCTCAACTATATCATTATTAACCATATTCCCGGTCTCTATCACTATTACTGCTTGGTTGGCTTTGTCCTCATAGGAGATCTTCTCATAGATTTCCTTCGGCTCCAAAGCTAAAGCTCGCGCTGGTCCGGATCCCATCCCAAAGAACTTCTTTTCCTGGTCTTTGATCCTCCAACCTGCGAACTGGGAACCTAGGGTTGCTACAGCTGGGTATGTTGTCTCCACGAAGATCGAAGGAAGTGTAAGGCCTCCACCGTAGTCAGTCATTGAGAGGTTCGCTCTGCCAAGGCCACCTAGACAGACCTCAGTCACGTATTTTCCTGCATAGAAACTTCCGGTTGTTTCGATCCCTGCATCGATGACGGTAGCCCCATTTCCTGTCTTTGTTACTCTGATTCCTAATGTGTTAGCTTTCTCAATCATCTCCTGAACCAAAGGAAAAGCGCTGCCGTTTACACTAATCTTTCTCTCAGCCATGAATGTGAAACCTCCTCAGAAAAAACTGGCTCTCTGAGCTTCTCCAGTAATAGCGAATACTCGACTGCAGAAACTCGGAGAGGTCATGATATCAAGTATTTCAGATACACACCTATATGATTTTCCAAAAGTAAATTCATGATCAAAAATCGAAAGATCCCTAAAATACCCAGAATCATTGCGTCATGATCTTCCAAATCACTGAAGTGCCAAAAAGATAGAAGTTCAGGAACCGTTTTTCTAAACGTTAAGCTTTGACATAGACCTCTCCTTTCCCGTCGTCTGCGAGGTCTCCCACAAATTTCGTGAACGGTCCACTTATCACTTCTCCTCCTTCCTCCCCAGCCTTGACGTTTGGAACCTGTCCTTCCTTCTTGAACGAAGGCATGATTTCCGCTTTGCCCATAACGATGATCTTGCCCTTAGTCATTTCTCCGCCAGCGAGCGGAGCAGCATCTCCTTGCACAACGATTACTCCACCTTTCATGTGTATTCCCGCCAGTTGCCCTACGCTTCCCTTAACGACTATCTTCCCGTTTGCCATCCACAAGCCGATCTCGTTTCCTGCACTACCCTCTACAACTATTGTTCCTCCCGAAGTTCCTCTCCACTCTCCGCGGTATGATGCGCCTAAGTAGTTACCCGCGTTTCCCTTGATCAGTATTTCGCCACCTTTCATCAGGGCGCCAGCCCAGTCTCCTGCACTTCCCTCGACGACGATCTTGCCGCCCCTCATGTTGTTTCCAACGTGCATCCCAACGCTTCCCCTGACTATGATCTCGCCAGCAGTCATTCCCTCACCGATTCTCTTGACCGTTGGGATGTCTCCCTGTATAATTATGCGGAGGTCCCCCGCTTTGTCCAGTTTTACTCCTTTGACATCGAAAACGTCCTTTAACTTGAGTTGCTTGTTTCCTCTAGCTACTGAAAGGTTAAGTATCTGCTCCGTTGTTTTCCCAGCAAATGAGTCAGGAGTAACAACTTCTGCCTCGATAGGGACTTTGGTGTTGATGTTTCTCGGGATAAGAACAATCTCCTGAACCAAGAGACTTCTTCCTCCGTTTTCTAAGCGTGTTGAGGACTAGTATATTACTTTCTCACTTAGCTAGTTCCATTCTTCTTGGAGCTGAGCTAGCCAAGTACTCTTCCTGTACAGGATAATTCTGGAGGTTCACAGTGTAGTATTTGACGAACTTGTCTTTGAGATCCTCGTATACTGCCTTCGTCCAATCTTCAGGAACTTTTACGTCAAGCCAATGGGTTCTACCGATAGGTGAAGATACTACTTCGCCATCTTTGACCGCAATGTTACCGCGGGCAATCGTGTACTTGACATTCTTGAATGCTTTCTCAACGGCGTCTGGGTTTTCAGATGGTGGAGTCTTGATCGGGTCTATGTTGTAAATCGCTACGTCGGCATCAGCGCCGACGCCTAAGTGTCCTTTGTTCGCCATGCCAATTGCTTTGGCGATTCCAGCTCTTGTTATGATTGCAATTTCTGACATGGTGTATTCTCTGTCCAGGTTTGGCAGAGTCGTCCTCGATGTCGCGAATTCATGTGTTTCTTTGAGGAGTGCTTCTCTCTTTTTCTTACTGACCAACCAAGATATTATGCTTGGATAGAATGTGAAGGGTCCACCGTTGGGGTGATCAGTTGTTAAGAATATTCTCCAGGGGTCTTCGACTCCCAGGGCGATTTCAAGTCCTATAGCCCACTGAATTGCATTAACACCGTTCGCCTTTCTATAGATATAAGGAACTATTCCAGCACTCGTTTCAAGTTCAACATCCGCATTAATCCATTTGAGTCCAGTTAACTTGTGTAAGTTGTACTCCATGGGTCCATCAGCAGTCATCGTTGTTGTATCTGTGAATATGACTTGTCCCATGTCCAGTGTGGAGCGCTTGTGAACGTTGACGTACTTGACCAATTGGTCAGCCGCTGAAGAGAAGGTTTTCCAATCTTCTCCCGCGTAAGCGTGAAATTGAGCATGAGTTAGGTGGATTACGCTGTCTCTACCATTCTGAGAAGCGATGTCCTCTACGCACTTCAATGTTTCAAGAGTCACTTTGATATTACCTGGATGACCGAGGTTGTTTGGATGAACATGGACTGTGTGTGGCAAGTGCAGCCTTTCATTAACCTTTGCAAGGCTTGTGATGACCTGTCTGGGCGTAATTCCGAAGTATGTTACAGGCTCATCTATTGTGTCGCAGTTCTTACCCCATTTCCAGCTTTCGACGCCGCCTGGATTCACCATCTTGACGGCATAACCCTTTGTCGCCCAAATCATCCACGCGACAAATGCTGTTAGTTTGTCGAGGTCATTATTCTTAATGTAGTCGATTACGAACCAGTTTCCACCAAAGAGGGGATAGCATGCTTTGTCCACAATCGGCATGTCGTTGAACTCCTCGTGGACATGCCTTGCTTTAAGCGGTGGCACAGCAGGCTCTATAACGGTTGTCCATCCCATTCTAGCGTACCTGTAGCCTGTTGTGAATGTAGACGGGATGGAATAACCGACACCGGATCTAGTTCCCTGCCTTCTTGGCTCGACATCCTTACGGTGGTCTTCAGGTCTCAAAAGTCTTCCAGAATCGACCTTAGGGCCAGCAATGTGCGTGTGAATGTCTACTCCTCCAGGCATCACTATGCATCCACTTGCATCGATAACCTGGGCATCGGCTGGCTTGACAGCTTTTTCGTCGACTATCTTGCCATCCCTAATGTATATCGGAGTCTTCTCTCCATCGACACGGTTCGTAGGATCATAAACGTAGCCATTCTTGATCACTATGGTGTTCCCGGGCATGTCTCCAAGACCCCTTTGACTTCCATGGGCTTCTTGAGAAGTTATCCTCTCTTAATTGATAAAGATTATGTTGAATGATTTGTTTCGCTAGGTTTTCCTTCTTTGGGATTGATCTTTCCCACTTTTCAGATGCGAATCGCCATTGGTGACTTTCTAAAATTAGTTGTGTTAAGAGTGAAGGATAACTTTACCAGACCTCTGCGGAGCTTGGTCAAGAGAAAGACCTGGTCGGTACCCAGTTATCCTGCTCAGTTCACTCGCCAACCCATAGTATATCCTAGATAGCTGAATTGCCTTGGGGCAATTTTCGTCGCACTTGCCACAGTTTACACAGGTGTCCGCCATGTGTTCAAGTCTAGTAACGTGTAGAAGGATCGGATCGATGGTCTTTATTTTCTTTAGGAGAACGCAGTCTTTACACCAACACACAGGGCAGGCTCTGACGCAGAGCCCACACTTCGTACATGGCTCAATCATCTTCTTGAACTGGTCGAAGCGTTGCTTCCCATCAAGCTTCAAGAACGCCGCGTTCTCAGCCGTCAATTTCTCGGTTGCCTGCTTCTCCAGGCTCTTGACAATAGATTCTTGTCTGCCTCCTTCTAGAGTCGGATTGCTTACGGCGGCTAGTAGCCCCTGCTTTTCAGCTAGTTCAAAACATTTCTTGCCTCTCTCCGTTTCCAGCCTGATGAAAACCGCTCCATCAGTGGAACCGTCTTTACCCAATGTTGAGAGGGTTATATCACAGATAATTGGATCTCGATTGTTGCATCTACTGCAACATTCTCTCAGCCTGATGTCTTTCCCGATCTTCAGTGAAACCTTGTCTCCATCAGAGATCTTAACAAGCACGTCGGTCGGAGTCATCTGGCAAGACTCGATCTTGGATGGATCAATTCCGCGTTTCTTTATTACGTTAAGTAAGTCTAGGATGGGCACGTTACCTAGACATTCTAGTCCAATTATGAAGAGATTGTTGAAAGCGACTTGATGCCTCTTTGTGAGCTCAACAAGTGCCCTGACATCGCAGGGGCGTGCAACTACCGCAAGTCTCTTATCAAAAGATCCACCCAACTGGGTATGGATCACCTTGGGAATGCTAAGCAGTCTTGGCAGACCGCCCACTAGGAATTGGGAGAATAGACTTCCGTCAAGGGATGACACATCAGTGGCCATTTCAACTGAGACTGCTTGCATCCCGTTGCCTTTCTTCTTCTCCACTAGAGTCAGAAATCCGTCAACTGTTCCCTCTTGGAGGGATGTCCTGCAAAGCTCTTGGACGATGGCGTGGAGTGGGTGACTAGGCTTCTGCTCCTTGCTAAGACATCTAATGAAGTTCTTTTCATCACCCAATTCTGCCAACTCCAGGTAATGTGAGTGCGAATGGTCACTATCAAACCGTTAATGTGGCCTTTGTCCCCGCCATCACCCTCGCTTATAGGGTTAGTCTCAATCACGACGTTTTGCAGTTTACTCGTGATGATCATTCTGCTTGGCGGGTTCTGCCTTGAGAGGATTTGGCCCCATGGCCCGGATTTTTTCAACACCTTCCTTGACTATGTTGGCGTATTTTTCTCCTTCCGCTGACGAGCAGTAGTGCATCTGGACTCTGTCTCCTTCAATCCCTAAGTATTCCAAGATTTGTCTGACGCGTTCCACTTGTTTCTTCGCCATAATGTTACCCTTCTCAAAGTTGCATGTTCCTTCATATCAGCCTACCACGAGAACACCGTCAGAGCCTTTTCTAAGCGCTCTGATTATCAGGTCCGCGTCAACTCTTCCAGCACAAGGAACACGTATTGTTCTCACGTTGGATGGGTACTGTATTCTCCCTATCCCCGCCATGTCCGCTGAACCATATCCTCATTTCCAGCAAAGGAAAGCTGCTATGTTTGGTTCGAACTTCATTGATCTATAGCACCTCTGTGAATCGACTATTGTTCCACAAAGAGGGCATCTATGTATGCCTCGTATTGTTCGTCCGTGTAATGTCTCAGGGTTATTGAGGAAGAGGGGCATATTGCTGCACAGGCGCCGCATCCCCTACAATACACTTCATCTACGACAGCTACTCTGTCCTTCATTGTTATCGCTGAGTAGGGGCAGATTTCGGCGCATAGTCCGCATCCAGAGCATCTCGGTGCATCAACAATTGCCCGTACTAATTCGATTTCGACCTGTTCGTTGACCATGGGTGTCTCAGCGGCTGAAGCTGCCCCCTTCGCTGATGTAACTGCTTCAGGAATAGACTTCGGTCCTTGGGCGACACCTGCAATGTACACTCCGAGCTTCTTTGTGTCAACCGGCGCAAGGCATAAGTGGAACTCTTTGAGGAACCCATCGGATGCGCGCTCAAGTTTCAATATCCCCCTTAACTCATCCTGTCTGTCAGGGGGAATCATCGCGGTGGACAGAACCAGAAGATCAACTTCGGTTTCCAATACTTCTCCAGTCAACGTGTCCTCGACAGAAAGTACGAGATTCTTCGTGTTCAGGTCCTCAGCAACCTCAGCAACTTTGCCTCGCACAAATGCTACGCCAGTGCTTCTGGCTTCTTTGTAGTACCACTCATTTTCTCTGTTTGGTGTTCTGATGTCAATGTAATAGATTGTTATCTCAGAGTCCGGGTAGTAGTGTTTGATGTATCTAGCATTCTTCACAGCGGTCATGCAGCACACTCCAGCAGAGCAGTACGGATTGGAATCCGCGCTGCGGGATCCTACGCACTGTATCATAGCTATCTTCTTTGGTGTCTTTAGGTCAGAGGGACGAACCAGTTTACCAGCTGTTGGACCGTTCGGGGCAGTTATGCGTTCCAGCTCCAGTTGTGTTATTACGTTCTCATATTTCCCGTAGCCGTACTGATTAACGGGTTTAAGCTCTTTGAATCCTGTTGTCAGTACTATGACCCCGACGTCTAGTTCCCTACTCTTCGGCGTCTGATTCAAATCGATAGCATTTGGTTCACACTTCTTCATGCACAGTCTGCACTTTATGCACTTATCCATGTCTATCGTGTAAGTACTGGGTACCGCTTGTGGGAATGGTATGAAAATGGCTCTCCGAGCTCCAAGTCCTTCGTCAAATTCGTTAGGGACCAGAACGGGGCAAACGTCTACACAGGCACCGCAACCATTGCACTTTACCGCGTCCACGTATCGAGGTTTCTGTTTGACTGTGACTTTGAAGTTGCCGATATACCCGTCGACCTTCTCAATCTCACTGTACGTTATGAGTTCAATGTTGGGATGATGCGCTAGCTCCACCATCTTCGGCCCCAAGATTCAAATTGAGCAATCATCTGTTGGATACGCCTTGTTGAATTTAGCCATGTGCCCTCCAATCGAGGGTTGTCGCTCTACCAAGTATACTTTGAACCCCTTGTCGGCTACATCGAGGGCTGTCTGCATCCCAGCGACCCCGCCACCGACTACGAGCGCTCTCGGTAGCACCGGTATCACTCTAGTAGGGATCTTCTCGAGCAACTTCACCCGTTGAACTGCTGCCCTAACTAGGCTCTTCGCCTTGGCTAGTGCCTCTTCGGGTTTGTCAGAGTGAACGAATGAACAATGTTCCCTGACGTTTACGAATTCCAAGAAGCTTGGATCGATGCCCGCTTCCTTTAGCATGCTCCGGAATAATGGTTCATGAGTCTTGGGGGTGCACGCTACGACTACGACCCTGTTTAGTTGGTTTTCCCTGACATGGCTCTTAATCAGGGAGGCTCCGGCTTCAGTGCAGAGCGAGATGTTTTGCGCAACAAATTTGACTCCATCTAGTTCGCCAGCATATTCGAGAAGCGCTGAAGTATCGATTACGCCACCGATATTAACTCCTCAACGGCAGATGAAAACACCAATGCGATAAGAAGATGCGAGTTCTTCCGTTTGTCGACTCACCCCCTAAAACTCATTGTGTTCTTAGTAGGTAGATAATCGGAGGAAGCCAGCGCACATTGCTGCTATGAGCTGATCTTTGTCGTGAGTTTCTTGACGATTTCATCCCAGAAATCCGTGTGTTCTCCAGACCACTTGACTTCCTCGCGCGTAAGCTCTAACGCTCCTTTTCCAGGGCAGGCGATAACGCACGCGCCGCAGTATATACACTTGTCCTCGTCGATTGAAATCTTGTCGACTTTTTCCCAAGCTTTTGATGGCTTCGGGATCTTGATGGCGCTAGTAGGGCAAATGTCTGCGCAAGTTGAGCACCCACCAGGGCACCTATCGGGGTGTATGGTGATCTTGCCTTTGAAGAACTTGCGTGCCTTGTTTCCGGTTCTATCGCAGTTTACCTCTTCATATGTTAATTGGGGAACAGCTTTGCCGTCGACGATCTGCAGTTTTCTCTCGCCATTTATCTTGAGTTCAATTGCTTGAAATGGACAGATGTAGTCGCAGAGTCCGCAGAAAGAGCACTTTCTCTCGTCGACTAGTACTGGTGGCGACTCAACATCTTTCTTCAGAGACGCGCCTACCGGGCCCCTAGCAATGGCTTCCTTCGGGCAGGCTGTGACGCAAACTCCGCACCCATTGCATTTCTGTCTGTCAACATGAAGCGCAAGGACAGTGTTCAACATTCTCAGCAGAGCAGTAACCTTTGAAGGATCGACAGTTCTCGTGTATTGTGGTAATGCCATTCCACTTTCTCCTCCCTAAGCTTTCTTTGCACTACTCTCACAAGGGAAATTAATCTTGAGCGCATGACGTGGACACGCCTCGATGCACATCCCACACCCGTCGCAAAGGTCTTGGTTAATGGCTTCAAGCTTGCCATTCTTGATCTTCAAAACTACTTCCTCTTCCTTCTCAGAGATTATTCTTCCAGCCGTATTTACAGGACAGGCTATAGTGCAGTCACCGCATCCGTTACACTTTTTCTCGATAATTGCTATTTGATACGTTGCCAACTTGAACCGCCTCCAAGTCGACGCTATCGACTTGTCTGGTGGCAGTATCCGCCGTTGCTTCGTGACGACTCATAACAGAGATGGCTTCTCTTAATAGCGTTACTGATGCAGATGCCTTGGTGGAGCCATTATATCAGTCACTTGGATTGGTGACCATTATTTTAAGCTTAACTAACAACTTTTCCATCACTCAGTAGCCAGTTGTCAAGCACTGTTTCTACGTATATACTACAAAGAGATGGTCGGTAGACCGTGCTGCCAACTTATGTAACAATCCTATGATACATTCTAATAAATCACACAATTGACGAAAATCATTTATAAGAAGATTAATCGTTACTGATTCCGAGATCTATGTGGGGTCCTTGGTATGTCTGTTGAATGTGGTCCCGTGGTTAAGGTGGAGAGATGTCAGGGATGCTCGAACTGTGTCATGGCTTGTCCCCTTAACCAGATGCTTGACAAGGGAGTAGTAAATGGTGAGTCCCCCAAGTCTGACAACGTGGTCTTAAGGGTCAAGAATGGTTCATGCAAAGTTCTTAATGGAAAGCTCTGTGCCCAGAAGAAGTTTGGGTGTAAGAGATGCGAGGAAATATGTCCTCGCGGCGCCATTCGCGTGATTGAGAAACCTTCTTAATGTGCTAAGAGAAGAAATAGGATCACTGGGAACGAAGAAGAAGGTGTTAATTGAATTGTCGGAGAAGTCGGTCGCAGTGGTTTTGACTACCGGCAGAACCGTAGACCAAGGTGTTGCGATAGAAGGCGGCAAACTTACCCAGGCATACGTGAAGGCTGCCGCAGTGTGCTATATGGATCCAGAAGATATGAAGAAGATAGGTGTGATAACTGGCGACATAGTATTGGTCAAGACAAACTTCGGACAAGTGATTCTGCGCGTTGTCAAGTCTGAGGACACCCCGCATATGGGTATTGCTTTTGTTCCCATGGGCCCGTGGGCTAATCAAGTTGTGGACCCGAACACCGATAGCATCGGAATGCCCTCCTTCAAAGGCATGAAAGCCAACATAGAGCCAGCACAAGGTTCCAGGATCTTAGATGCTGCGACATTGGTCAAGACAGCTTTCAAGAAGCCCTGAAAAGATGTTGACTTGAGGTGAACGTTAAGATGTCTGAGAAAGTAATCGACTCGGTTGTGTGCCCATTCTGTGGTTGCCTTTGCGACGACACTGAGGTCGTGGTCAGAGACGGCAAAGTAGTTGAAACCCGCAACATGTGTATTATGGGCACCCAGAAACTCTTTGCAGCCCAAGCTCCGGAGAGAATTAGAAAGCCGATGACAAGAACAGGTGGTGCGTTTAAGGAGGTTTCTCTCGAGGAGGCTATCCAAAGGGCTGCTGAGATCCTCGTCAAAGCTGAGAGACCTCTTCTTTACGGTTGGAGTTCAAGTGAATGTGACACTCATCGAGTGGCCTTGGAACTCGCTGAGGAACTTGGTGCGGTAATTGATGATACGGCTTCAGTATGCCATGGACCGTCCGTCTTGGCAATACAGGACGTTGGTCTGAGTAGTTGCACCCTTGGTGAGGTGAAGAACCGGGCTGATCTCATTATCTATTGGGGCTGTAATCCTCAACATGCACATCCGAGGCACATGAGCAGGTACACTTCTTTTGTGAGAGGATTCTTTAGAGACAAGGGTGCGAAGGAACGGAACATAGTTGTTGTTGATCTTCGAAGGACTGACACAGCAAAATTGGCGAATTACTTCATTCAGGTTGAGCCCAGCAAGGACTATGAACTGCTGTCAGCGCTCAGAGCGGTAATCAATGGTCATGAACTTTTGACTGACAAGGTGGCAGGAGTCCCTAAAGAACAGATAGTTGAACTCGCTAACATGATGAAGAACTGTGGATTTGGCATCATCTTTTTCGGTCAGGGATTAACCATGACAGCTGCCAAACACAGGAATATTGACAATGCAATATCTCTCACGACTGACTTGAACAAATACACTAAGTTCTTGATAATGCCGATGCGAGGCCACTATAATGTAACCGGTTTCGGTGTTGTCGCCTCGTGGACTACTGGCTACCCATTCGGGATTGATTTCAGTAGAGGCTACCCAAGGTACAACCCAGGAGAGACAACGGCTAACGATGTCTTGCTGAGGGGAGAGGCTGATGCAGCCCTCGTCGTGGCGTCAGATCCCGTTTCCCACTTTCCGAAGAGGTCGATAGAGAACTTGGCGAAAATCCCTCTAGTTGTCATAGAGCCGCATCCTACGCCGACAACCGAACTTGCGGATGTGATTATTCCACCAGCGGTTTCAGGCGTAGAGGTTGAAGGGACGGCTTATAGAATGGATCACGTCCCAATACGCCTGAGAAAAGTGGTCGACGCACCAGATGGGTGTCTCCCAGACAGGGAATTAGTTCACAGGATACTTGACAGAGTCCGCGAACTCAAGAAGAAGAAAGCATAGTCCAGATGTGATGGATCACCTATAACGCTCGGCCCGCCTTTCGTTTTCTTATCCCCTTTTCTTGGAGTCATTCCATAGCAGTGGCTTAGGCTCCTTCTATCCTAGTTGCCAACCTTTTAATAGGAATTTGTCAGATAATCACTCTATTACATAGCACACGGGTGGGGTGCTACGCGTGCTATTGTGGCACCCTGACTAGTGAACAAAATGGTTAATTATAAGCACGATTAAAGATAGGAAAGGCACTCACAAATCCTGGAGGAGGTCCGAGAAGAAGATGTCGACGCCTAGTGTTGAGCAAGTCGTGAAGATAGGTTTTTTGAAGCTCGGTAACATCGGCATTTCCCCTTTGGTGGACTTGATACTAGATGAGCGCGCTGACAGAGGGGATATTGATATACGAGTTGTTGGAAGTGGACCGAAGCTTACCCCTGAGCAGTCGCAAGAAGCGGCAGCAAGGATGATAGAACTTGGGCCTAAACTGGTGATTGTGTCCAGTCCAAACGCCACGCTTCCCGGTCCAGCCAGGGCTAGAGACATGTTACTGGGAGCGAAGATACCAACCATATCATTGAGCGACGCGCCCGGCAAGAAAGCGACGAAGGAGATTGAGGAGAAGGGACAAGGTTACATAATACTGCTTGGAGACCCATTAATAGGCGCCCGTAGAGAGTTCCTTGACTCCGTTGAGATGGCTCTATTCAACTCAGACGGGATCAGAGTTCTCTCAATCACTGGTGCCTTGAGGCTCATAATGAGAGCAATTGACGGTGTAATTCAGCAGATCAAGGAAGGGAAATCTCCCCAGCTCCCAAAGATAGTGGTGGATGGTAAGACTGCGGTAACCGCGGCTGAATTCAAGAATCCGTATGCACGCGCTAGAGCTATAGCAGCTTATGAAATGGCTGGCAAAGTCGCTGAGTTGGATAGTCA
>JAUQYT010000125.1 GCA_030587605.1 Candidatus Njordarchaeum guaymasense | reverse complement strand
GCGTTGGTGTCAGGTGTTTTATGGGTGGCAGTCATCGTCACCACCTATGCAGTTATGCATGGTATGGCCAAACGCTTAGGATGGTCAATCATAAAGGAGTTGCGCGCGTAATGCATATAGGGTAAAGTTTTATCCCACACACAAAAACGCCCAATTTGATAGGTGGAACTGTTTTAGGGGAGTGGGATATCTCCATGTAAATCGTGATGTCCCGAAAACGAATACTACCCCTCTAAAACATATCATAAAGTAGATTGCTCCGGTTGCTGAGGCTTCTCCCGGTACACTTTTCAGCCTTGATATTCGACTATGATGAGTCCAGCGTCTTGAAGTTCTTCGCCAAGTTTCTCAGCTTTGTAGCGTCCGATTGGGCGATTGTAGTAGGTGTAGTAGCTTTGTCGGATTGCGCGATAGTCGACTGCATCCGTGTTTTCCAATGCGTCAAGACATCTAACCTTATCTTTCACAATTCACTAATACATGTTGAATTGTATATACTCCTATGCGAGCATTACGGATTGAAAGGAGGTGAGAAAGAAGAATGAAGAAAGCTTTGACGTTCAAGATAGCAGCAATTTCTGCCATACTGATTACAGTGCTTGTTGCTATACCCTTGGTGGGATGTGCCCGCGCGCAGGGTGAAACATCGTATTCCTTCACTCTCATGGGTCCCAACGTTTCGGAGGCTGAATATACCATTCAAGGTACTCACGTAAAAGATGGAGATTTGCTATGCATCAGAGGTGCAGGAACCTTCGACACCTTAACTGGTGCTGTAAGTGGAGGCGGCGCGTTTACACACATCAACTTCGACGGCACAGTGCATGGCAGAGGAATCTGGACGGTCACGGAGTTTGTAAGCTTCGATGGCGAACTCTTGATAATCAATATCCACGCCATATCCACAAGTGAGGACGCAGAGTTCAATTTGAGGCTGAAAATAAGCGCCGAAGGCGTGACCGTCTGGGGAGGTCCAGGCTACGTAGTCGCACTCTTCGGCATAATTGTTTCAGGTCGCACACTCTTCCATCCACATGGATAAACAAGCTACGGTTGACGAAGCACCTCAGACCCGCCTAAAATTTTTTTCCCTAACAGCGTGGAGAGAATTTTCGTGTGTGTCCCTTGGTTCGGCCGGTCAGATTTGAACTAGAATTTCTGTGTGTGCCTACTAGGGTACCCGACGAAGAAAGAACTTTTATCGCAGGCGTAGGCATGACATGGAGTCCACAAGTACGAGGCATTTTGATTACAAGGGTGTGGAAGCAGAGGGGGTAAGTGGAAGGATCACTATGCCTAGGTCTCTTAGGCTATCAGATGTGTTTGCATGGATTGTTCTTCTGGTAGCCACTTTCGTGGTTCTGTTTCCTATCTGGTGGACTGTGACCGCTTCATTCAAGAATCCTGTCGATATGGCAACTAGACACCGCGTTACATCCCGTTTCTGAATTTTGAGCCGACTTTGGATGCTTGGAAGAGTCTCTTCGGCGCAGGATCGGTGATCTACCGCCTCGTTACAAACAGTTTGATCATAGCTGTGTCCAGTTCAGCTCTAGCCATTACGATCGGCTCTCTAGCAGCCTATAGCCTATCGAGATTCGAGTTCAAGCGATTGAAGAACAATTACATCGCCTTTTGGATTCTTTCGAACAGGATGTTTCCGCCAGTGGCGTTGGTCATACCTTTCTTCCTGATGTTCAAGTTTCTGAATATGCTTGATACTCTGCCTGCAGTAATAGTTGCGCATACGGCTTTTAGCCTTCCATTCGTCGTGTGGATGATGAGGGAGTTCTTCCTCGATATGCCTAGGGAGATTGAGGAGTCCGCTATGATCGATGGATGCTCAACCTTCGGTGTCCTTCGACGAGTCGTCCTTCCTCTTGCCGCGCCTTCAATAGCAGCGGTAGTAGTATTCTGCTTCATATTCTCTTGGAATGAACTGTTATTCGCGCTCTTCCTAACCTACAATCGCGCACAGACCTTGCCTATGCTCGTGGCTGGAGATGGAGACGCAGTCTCGACTGTCGCGATAATTCCGCCAATACTATTCGCTATTCTAGTTCAAAAATACATTATCAGAGGACTAACGCTCGGTGCTGTCAAAGGATAATATCTCTTTCTTGGGTCCTTTTGAGAATTGAACTTACACCCGATCGGCCTCGCTCAGACTTCTGATCTTAATCGCTTTGACGACAGGATTTCTGAGAATTCAGGCATTTCTCTGATCAGCTGTTTTGGTGTGTACTCTCTCAAGGAGTCGGTCAGGTTAGGTTCATTCAACCTGCTGATCTCGATCGGGATGGAAACGCCGTCCACCGTCTCATAGTCCGACATGTGGAACGAACCGAGTGGAGATCTGGCGAGTTTTCCTGAGGGGGTTTGAGAAGGGTCGACGGTAATGCTTCCCGGCTTCTTCTCATGTCCTCCAATTACGTTAACCTGAGTCCTTTGACTGACATATTGAAGCCACTTCGCTGTGAAACCTTTGTCACGTGTCTTCTCAGCATATTGGATCGCATGATCATAGAAATCGTGCTTCTGTCTCTCTCTTAGGAATAGGTAGATGTGGAAGGATGAACCGGTCCATGCGACAAGAGGCCGACCGGTGTGAAATCGGCGAAATTGATCGTCGTTTAGAATAGCTTCCAGAAATAGGCGAGTGGCCTCTCTCGCTTTTTCGTAGGGTATATCTTTTGGCCGGTCGATGTCGTAGAACACTCTGTCGATCTCTCGCCCTTGCCCTTCATGGTTTGTTGCGTAGAAGTAGTCGCAAAGCCTCTTCGGAGGGAAGTATCTCCAAATCTTCTCTTCCACAGCGCTTAAGCTACCTCTGGCCTCGGCTAGGCTCATCTTTGCCCTGAGCTGAAGTAGGTCAGGAGTGACCTTTCCACTGATTTCGTCCGCATGTAGCGGTGGCAGCTGCGAACCACGGTTCAATAGGGTTCTCTGTTTCACCCAAACTCTGGAAGCGATCTCTCTATCGCCAAGAAAAGTTACGAGTTGAGACGATACTATCCCATATAGCAGGAGAACATCTACTTCTCCGAAGGGTTTGAGAACATCCCGCTCTTCAGCCAAGCCTGTAAGTTCCATCATGGCTCACAATTCCGTAGATTTCTCGTTCTGTCATAAGCGCGTATACTCTAATATGCCTAATGTCCGATTCTGGCGGTAGGTGGAGTCTTGTCAACGCTTTTCTTGTAACCTGATTCCTGCAGCGACTCCTAATTGAGCGGTAGGAAGATCCTAACGACATGAACGTTGAGGGAGAAGAGGCTTGTCCCTTCACGGTGCAGGCGTTACACTTTGAAGAATCTCGTTTGCTGGCTGTAAGCATAAAAGGGTTCAGCGAAATGCCTACGCTACAGAAATAGTGATGGATCAGCCGTTTCTCCCAGAATAATTTTCTATTTTGAGAAAAAAAAGAGTTATGTTAAGTTAAGGATTAGGCAACCTCGCCTGCTGGAAGAACGATTATATGTCTTGCGCCTATTGCAGGGTAAACTGTGGGTTCCGCTGATACTGAAGGTTGCGTAGTGTATTGTGCGACCTTCCACGCTGAGCATCCTGCTAGCGCCCCACTGATCTGGAGCTTCGCCGGATCAACAAGCCCTGCATCGTCTCCTGGCTGATGGAACTCTGGATATTTGTCGGCGCCCGAGAAGATGCAGGTTGCTGGGACTCCAGCTAGCAGGAAGGGTTCGTGGTCGCTTCTACCGATGTACTCGACGACCTTGACATCATCGACACCTGAGTAGAGTTCGAATCCGCTTGTTTCGTAGTATGGCGTCTTGGCGGCGCCGAGGACAATCTTTCCTTCACGGATGAGGAGCTGCGCCACATCGTATACGAGCTTTGGGGCCCACTCCTTGCCTGTAGAGGTGTATTGGGGCTGGTCGCCGTCCGTATATTGGTGGGCTATGTCCTCGATGTACATATTATTCCTCGTTTCCCCGTTGACCCACTCTCCTGCGCCAGGCATATCCAGATTTAGCATTATGTCGATTTGAGGAAGCATCTTCTGATGAGTCTTGACG
>JAUQYT010000121.1 GCA_030587605.1 Candidatus Njordarchaeum guaymasense | reverse complement strand
TCTCCCAGATTCCCCTTAGCTCCCTCAGGAACACGTTGATGCCTACAGGACCAACACCCTTGAATTCTTTTAGACGCCTCTCCAAATCCTTCGGGCTACTCGATTGCTTATGAAGCTGTTCAAGATTTCCATATTTCTCTTTGAGCTCACTCATGATTGCTAGAAGAGTTGAGGCTGTGGAGAAGTCGTATCTCACGTATCCCCCAGAATCCAGCACTTTAACCAACCGATCCCACCCTGCCGCACGTATCTTTTCCGGCGTGGTCAATCCTTCCTGTTCGAATCGAAGGTAGGTTTTCTTGGCAATCCCCGCAGAGATCCTTTTGGCGAAAAGCAAGGAGGCTAGGAACCACTTGAACCTGTCTCTCGACTTGGATAGATCTAACCCCAACTCCTTTGAATAGGCAGGTAGCTGGGAGAGTCGTTTCTCGACGGTCAAGACAATCACAATTCGAATGTTCATGTGCGATGACTAATATGTTTTCCCGAAGTTCGCGCCCTAAAAAAGGGGTTGGTGGCTGGAAGCATACGACTCCAGCCCTATGCTTGTCAGCATCAGCGTTTGCGAGTCACCAGTGCAATGGCTGCCATCAAAACGAATCCCGCCGCGAATCCAATGACGATGCTAGGGAGACTGAATAGTGGGGTTGTGGGGAATGTCAAGGTGAAATTGCAGTAGCCTACGTTGTCGTATAAGTTAGAGTCGCCCCCGACCGATACCTGCACGCCGACTGTTGTAGAGGAGGGCATGTTTGATGAGATATTCCATTCCACGTAGACATCTGTTGAGTTACCGGCTGGCAAGGACGCGATCGTGGCAGTCCCGATGAGAGTCCATCTCTGAGTTGAGGGAGTGCTTGGAGGCAATGGAATGTAGTTTGAGGAGATGCTTACGGAAGTGTTGTGGTACCAGTAGAACTTGACAGAGATCGAGGTGAGAGTGCTCGAACCCATATTCTTCACTCTGGCGTAGAGGTGATTTGTTGCGCCTCGCTCTCCTGTGTCGTGGTGCGCGGCGTCGTACCCGTTGCTGGGTGCGTCAAACCAGATCTCCGTTCCAGGCGTCCAACGTATGGAGCCCGGATCAGGTGGCGGGTAGTGCGCGGGTAGTGACGGGCACACTCGTATGTCAGTGAAGGTAGCGTTGAACAGTTCGCCGATTCTTGCACCGATATACTCAGTGAACCAAACATGATATGGCTCTGCTGCAGCACTCGGCTCAATGTCGATGCACACGGCCCATGATGTCTCTGTGGGAACTTCGTACAACAGTGTCATATTTGTATCAGGCTGAACCACGCCGATATGGTTGTGAATCGGTTCAGTGAACCACGCATAGCCATCGCTGCTGGCAGCAATCTCCCAAGGTCTCGCTGCAGGTGGCACGTAGGTCACCGCTGACACGCCCGTTGGAACTCGCCACACCCAAAGTGGATCTTTGAAGACCTTCTCGGGACCAGGGAATGCGCTGGGCGTAACCGGAGTCACCTCGATGTCGACATCAAATGTGTTCTTCACTGCAGTACTCTGAACTGGGGGCACTGCTGGGTAGGTAATAGGTTCTACTTGATATAGAGCCTTGGCGGTGCTATGGGCAAGTTGATCGTTGATGCGAGAACTCAGAGGTTGGGTGACCCACATATTGTCGTCAGGGTCAACATCGATGTCCCAGCTAAATCCATTTGCAGTCAGGTTATAGCTCAGAGCACTTACAGGTGAGGCTACTCTGACTTCATAGATGTTGTCGAACTTCCAGTCCGTGATATAGAGACTAGTTCCGTTGGTCGCTATCTTTGTTGGTCTAGCTGGCACACCAGGGGTACCTGCTACAGGGATCGTGATCGTATAAGGAGTGATCAGATTCGTGATTACATCCAGCTTGAAGAATCTAGTGTCGTTTAGCCCTGTGAACCAGACCGTACTGTTAACCATGACTAGATCCAACGGCATTACGCCACCTGCGAAGTTTGCGAGGTTCCAGTCATCAAGCTTGTTACTAGACCAGTTGAGGCGACTGATCTGCCGGCTTGTCGGGTCCGTGAACCATACCACTTTCCGCGTTTCATTTACGATGATGTAGCTCGGGCATCTTTTTCCCTGAGTATTGGGGAGCAACCATTCCGAAGTCGTAGTCGTAGTCTGGTTTAGAGTTGTAGCCGGAGTCAGGCGGTAGATAGCATCTCTGTTGAAGTCGGTGACCCAAATATAGCCCGTGTCATCGTAGACAATACCATAAGGTCCGCGTCTAGGTCCCAAGAACGCTGTTGTTGCAGGAGGAATCACTGGCAGCAGATACTCTCGAATCAACCTCGTAGACGACGAAGGGGGATCTGCTTGCCTCTGTATCGATGATGTCTGCGGTGTGGCTTGAGCAGTGGAGTAAGGTGCTGTGGATTGTGGCGATCCGTAGATACTGATGGTGAACACCAGAAGAACAACGATTATGCAGACTGACCTTTTTCTTGACATGTTTTGCTTTCCCCTATTTCCTCTTCCGGATCTTTTTGCAGTGCTTGTACATATGAACGGGGCAGATATATATCTGTGTGCCTCGGGTGCGGGTGGAAGTGTTTTAAGCTTGCATTCGCATACTGTCACTTTGGCTTGCTCTCTTTCTCATGGTTTGAGGTCCTGTGAATAGAGGGTTCTATGCAATGAGTAGTAATCGACGGTTTGATCTTGTAACAGATTTCATTCCTAGGGGCGACCAACCCAAAGCCATCACTCAGCTAACAGAGGGGATTCAGAGGGGGGCGAAACATCAGACGCTCCTCGGTGTAACCGGATCAGGGAAAAGTCTAGACTACGACCAGCTCCTCCTTATTCTTGACGAGAATGGATACGTGAACAAGGTTAAAATCGGTGAGTATGTGGACTCCAGATTGACTGCTGCAAGGGAGTTGAATGGAAGCCTGCATCAGCGTGTAGGCGGGTCATACGTATTGTCATTCAATGCCTCAACCTTCGAGATCGAAGAAAAAGAAATAGTTGAAATATCAAAACACAAACAATTCACATTAACAGAAATCATACTCGATGACAACTCTAAGATTAGAGTAACCGAAGACCACAACTGTTATCGTCTTAGGAACTGTAGGTTGGAACTCTGTCCAACAGAGTCACTCAAGGTAGGCGATTACCTACCAGCGTCGAGCCAGATCCCCAATCCAAAGAAGCAGATAGAGTTTTTGAATCTGCTTGATTACAATCCAAATGCAAGGGTAAGTGTGAGCGATCTAATAAGGTACCATCAGGAGATAAGTACGAAGATCAGAGATTTCCTTAAGGAAGAATTCCAAGCGCCAAATTGGAAATACGAACAGATCGTCGGTAAGACTAAAATGCGGAGCATTACAGGAGACCAACTAGAAAGACTTCTCTCCTTGCTCAGCTTGGAACTGCCGGATGTCTATAAACAGATAAGGGTGGTCACAAAAGGAGGGGACAGTACCAGCCCTCTGATACCGATAGACCCCAGCTTTCTCACATTCTGCGGATTATATCTTTCCGACGGATGCTATACGAAGAATGCAGTCATAATCTCAAACTCAAACAAAGAATTGCAGGAGGTCTGCAAACGCTTTGCTAGATCCCTCAGTGTCACCTGCACCATGTCGAACGGCAAAGACATGCGCTTCCACTCCTCGGTTCTCGCGAATTTCTTCAGAACTCTTGGTGAGACAGCATATTCTAAGCACGTTATTGACATTTTCTACAATCTGTTGCCTGATCACCTTTCCGTTTTCCTGAGATCACTTTTCGACGGTGACGGCTGGGTGGAATCAGGGAGCGTTCAATACATGTCTGCCTCCGAGGAATTGACCTTCGATATCAAGAACTTGCTGTTAAGATTTGGTGTAACTTCTCGTGTGAGGATCAAGAAAGTCAGATATCACAAGAAGGACGGTAGTGTGATCCCGAAGAGATACTTCGTTTTGTCTATCTCAGGTGCCAAAAATCTGGAAAGATACAAAGATGGCATTGCATTTTCTGTGGCACATAAGAATAGGCGACTAGGGTCAATTATCAAGAGCAAACCGAGTACTAATGTTGATCTGTTCCCTAATTGCGCCGAATTTGTCAGAGACCTTCGATCCGAGTTAGATCTATCACAGAAGTCATTTGCGCACCAGATTGGGTGCAATCGCGCTCACGTATCTATGATTGAGCATGGCAAGCGACTTCCTTCTAAAAGATTGTTTAGCAAGATTGCCGAACTTGCGGTAGACGATTGCGACAGGCTGAATGGACTGCTAAAGTTCAACTTCCGAAAGATAGTTAAAATGAGAACAGTAAGAAATGAGACTGGGTACGTATACGACATAGGAGTGGCCGACAATGATAACTTTATTGCTGGTCTTGGAAACGTCTTTGTACATAACACGTTTGTTGTCGCGAACATCATTCAGAGTGTTCAGAAACCGACTCTTGTTATATCGCACAACAAGACGCTAGCTGCTCAGCTCTGCAGCGAGTTTCGAGCATTTTTCCCAAAGAATGCCGTGGAGTACTTCGTGTCATACTATGATTATTATCAGCCTGAAGCGTATCTGCCTGAGCCTGACCTATACATTGAGAAAGATTCGTCCATCAACGAGGAGATTGACCGCCTCAGGCATAGATCCACTCAAGCATTGCTGACTCGTCGAGACGTTATAATTGTTGCGAGTGTTTCATGCATCTACGGTCTTGGTTCTCCCGAAGAGTATAAGGCGATGGCTCTGATCCTCGAGAAAGGAGAGAAGGTAGACAGGGACGGGATGCTGCGCAGACTGGTTGAGATGCAGTATGAGAGAAATGACACAGTGCTTGCCAGACGTAGATTCAGGGTTAGGGGCGACACTGTCGAGATATGTTCGGCTGATGAGGAGAACATTGTGAGAGTCGAGTTGCTTGACGATGTCATAGACAGGATTGCCCGTGTAGACCATGTTACAGGCAAAACTCTCGAGGAGATGAGTGGGGCACTGATCTTCCCTGCCCGTCACTATGTCATCCCGAAGGAGAACAGAGAGGAGATCTTACATGAGATAGAGTCGGAGATGGTTGCCCGGGTTGAGGAACTCCGGAAAGCGGGTAAGCTCGTCGAAGCCCAGCGCCTTGAGCAGAGGACGAAATATGATCTGGAGATGATAAAGCAGATAGGGTTCGTGAGCGGAATCGAGAACTACGATAGATACTTTGACGGGCGAAGTCCCGGCGAACCGCCCTACACACTGCTCGATTTCTTCCCGAAGGATTTTCTGACCGTAATAGACGAGTCGCATGTCACCGTACCGCAGCTACAAGGCATGTATCGTGGCGATAGATCGAGGAAGAAGAATCTTATTGATTATGGATTCCGCTTGCCCTCAGCATACGACCACAGACCTCTGTACTTTTCCGAGTTCGAGAAACACCTGAACCAAGTAATATACACATCAGCAACACCTGGGTCCTATGAGCTCTCAAAGAGTGATCAAGTCGTCGAGCAACTTGTAAGACCAACCGGATTGGTGGACCCAGAGATAATCATAAGACCAACGAAAGGACAGGTTGACGACTTGATCAAAGAGATCAAGAAGAGAGTCGAAAGACACCAAAGGGTCCTGGTGACGACATTAACGAAAAGGATGGCAGAAGATTTAGCTGAATACCTGCAAACCTTAGGGATCAAAGTTCAGTACCTGCATTCTGAGGTTGAAACGCTGAAGAGGACTGAGATACTGAGAGACCTAAGGATCGGGGAGTATGATGTGATCGTCGGGATCAACCTGCTTCGTGAAGGCTTGGATCTACCGGAGGTCTCACTAGTAGCGATACTTGATGCAGACAAAGAGTCCTTCCTGAGGTCAGAGGTAGCGCTGATACAGACCATGGGTCGAGCCGCGAGGAACGTTTTCGGCCAAGTAATAATGTATGGAGACGAGATTACAGAGTCAATGAGGAGAGCCATTGACGAAACTGAGAGAAGAAGGAGAACACAGCTCGAATACAATTTGAAGTACGGAGTGACCCCTGAGACTGTGAGGAAGGAGGTCAGAGCGCTGCTTGAGGCTCCCGCGCCAATAGCTGAAGCAACAACGGCCTACACTGAGAAGAAAGGATACGGGAGATACTCCAAAGACAAGTTGGACGTGATCATCGCTAACCTTGAAGAGGAAATGCTCCTTGCTGCCCAACAACTAGAATTTGAGAGAGCAGCAAAAATAAGGGACAAAATAAAGGAGTTGAAGGAAGCACGAACTCAACTCAAGGAGAAATTTCGAGGGAGGAAATCGGAGGAAGAACGGGTTATACAGTAACACGATGACACTGTTTTTATGTGAATAGCGTTCCAGGTTGACAGGTTCTACAGAAGTTAGTTTTCCGTCCATTTGCTTTGACTTCGGATATTTTCGTCCCGCAAACTGGACAAGGTTGTCCTGCTTTGCCATGAACCTTTAAGAAGTCCCTAACTTCGATCTGAATATTCTCTCCAACTCTCATCCTGATTGTTTCGATCGCTTCCGTGAGTACTTTTCTCATTGAGCTGTAGAGTCTTTCTCTTTCTTCGGGAGACAACGAGTCGCATTTCTTGAATGGGCTGATTCGTGCATCGAATAGAATCTCATCACTGTATGCGTTTCCGATGCCCGCTATGAAAGACTGGTATGTCAATACGTCTTTCGCTTCCCATGGGAAGTGCTTTACTAGAGTGCTAAACTTCTGGGCTGTTAGATTCGGATCAAGTGCTTCCGCACCCAACTTAGCGTACTTCGGAACGCTGCCTAGCGCCTTTTCGTTTTCAAGTAGGTAGATTTTTCCCATCGAGGTCTCATCTGAGTACCTAAGCTCCATCCCGTTGTTTAAAGTGATTGAGAGGAAGAACTTCCCGCGATCGAATTCACCAATCTTGCGGTAGTGGATTCTACCTGAAAGCATTGCATTGACAACTATCAATGCCCCTGAATCAAATGAGAAGACTAAGAACTTCCCCCTTCTCCTTATCACTTTGAAACTGCTACCTTTCAAAGTACTCGAGAATCTGTCGGGGTTGCCACATCTCACTACGATCGGCCGAAGGACTTTGAGTTCAACAACTGCGACGCCAATAAGTTTCGATGAGAGAAATTCTCTCAAGTATTCCAAGTCAGGAAGCTCTGGCATACCGATTCCTCAAAGTCGTACCAGATGTATGAGTGACGTTCACTAGTAGTGAGTGAAAGATAAAAACTTAAGGAGGCCCCAAAAAAAGGAGAAAAGTAGTTTTTCCTCACTTTATGGACAGAACTTTCTGGTATGCCGGTAGATCTAGGAAGCCGTGTCCTGACACGTTGAATGCGATGCACTTTTCTTCGTTCTTTCTCTTCGCTTTGAGGGCTTCGTCTATTGCACTCGCTATTCCATAGGCTGATTCGGGTGCGGGAATGAATCCCTCTATTGATGTGAAGGTTTTCGCTG
>JAUQYT010000089.1 GCA_030587605.1 Candidatus Njordarchaeum guaymasense | reverse complement strand
TTCGGTGAAGTCAGGGTCTATGTTCTAGACGATCTTCTGAGACGGCTTGGCAAGGATAACCATAATGCATGAACATCCAGTGACGGGAATACCCTTTCAGTTACGCTCAACTTCTTACCCCTTACTATCTACTTCATATCGTCACTTCAGCGTTGTTAGACTTCAACAAAAAGATATTATGAGGTCAGATATCTCGTCATTTAATGGAGGCAAGTCTTTGAACGTACTAAAGATGTTTGCCTTGAGCATAGGAGCATCCTTGATAGGCTCTTCCTCTGTCGTGATTCTAGAAGGGCTGTTTAATGCCACCAACAGCGCTCAGATCGATTCTCTTAGATTGAGGTGGATAGTTTTGGTCGCAGGAGTGATTGCTGTACTCTACGCTACCGGACTAATTGAAAACTTCTTGACAAGACCCTTCCTTGTGCATGTATATAGAAGAATCTTCCCGACTATTGCTGTTGTTAGCGATTTGGATTGGATGGCAAAAGGCACGTACGTGTGGGCTTGGGAGAAGATGAGTCCTGATGAATGGGTATCCGAGATTACCGGCAGTGCTAAGAAGAGCAGAGCCAACCTAAGAGTCAAGCCTATTAGAATTACACACCGTAGGGCAAGGTGGTTCCTAGATCAATATACAGTGATTGTCAACCCATATGGTTCAGTATATCCCGAACTTGATGTAAAAGAACTCATGATATGGTCACGTATTCGTGATTATGTATTTCATGGCGGGATGTTTGTCAGTGTTGCCGACATACCATTTTACTACGCATACGATCCTCGGAGGAATATAAGATACGACACAGGGAAAAGTGTCCATCAGTACGTCCCTCAGCTGGGGTTTCAATCCTTTATTCCATTCTCTGAAACTCCATTTGCAGTAGAAGCCAAGCTTAGCATTATCAATACCGAGAAAGTTCCAAACATGGCGAGTCAGTCGCTAAATCTAAAATCAAGTCCTACGTCAACTCAACTAGAGCCAGTAGGCATCAATAGAGCGATCCTTGCCTCTACTGTGGATGAGTACGGCATAAAGCATGAAATAAATCACGTACGGAGTATAGTTGAAGAGATCACGCTAGATTCGGGGATCTTATGCTCGCCTATTTGTTTCATATATTTCGGTGGTGGCAAATTTCTGGTTTCACTGCTGTTCCTCGGAGAAAATAAGCAATCAGATATCGTGTGTGAGAATATCATAGATCTGTTATGCGGTCTAGTCGTAAAGGAGGCAGAAGATCAGTTAGGAATTCTTATGAAGCGCCCCGCGACATGAGGATAAATTGTTCGAATCTTACTTTCGATCAACTCTCAACCTAATGAGGTGACCTAAAAATGTCTCTTGAGCCGATGAAGTTCGGGACTGAGAAGGAGTTTGAAATAGCGCTGACTGAGCTTAGATGGATTGAGAAGGTGAGAGGGAACCTATCGGAATCGGACTTCCAAATCGTCGCTCAGAAATATTCGTTTCCAGCAGATTTTCTCAGGGAGGGGCTGAAAGGTCTCCAGTTTCCTCGCGACTACATAATTAGCCAGAGCAGGTGGTTCCCTATACTATACGTTTGGAACAAGCACTTCCGTGCCCTACACCACGAATATTTTAAGCTCACTGTAGACTACGTATGGTCGGGTGCTCTTTTCCTCTTTGTAGCCTTGACTATTCCCATGCTCGGAATATTCTTTGCTCAGATACTCTTGGCGTTTGGATTTGTATTACAGAACGTCTTACTAGGGGTTACGCCTCTGACAGTTACTCTTACCGTCTCATTCTCGCTATGGTTCGCGTCAAAGTGGCTGGATACGAAGTCAAAATGGGAGCAATTCACAGTGAAGTTCGAGTCGGAGGTTCCAAGAAAAGACGTATTTCTCACAACAGTGAACATGACAAATCGATTGATCAACAAGAACCCAATCATGGCAAGGATTCTTGCTAAGAAAGATCCAGAAGATTTCGTTCCAATGAATTTCTTTCAGGTCGGAGACATCGAGGTTCCTGAGCAAAAGAAGAAGTCGAGGCTTAGGAAAATTTGCGCGCTACTATCGGTTTTGCTACCTCTCCTGAAGGAGCGGGATGGTGAACCCCAGTTCGAGACTGTGCCAGTTTACTTCGGAGAGAATCCCGACTTAGAGTATTCCAAGAGAGTGAAAAAATTGCTCGGCTCAAAAGAGACGCAACTGTGATGTTACTAGACACACTTAGACGGTTCTTCCGCTCTCTGCCGAGAAAACTGAGAAGTCTTTATACACCTTCCAAAATGAGGCCAGTTCATCAAGAACACACCCACGGCCGTGATAACGATAATCTACCGGCGAAGGTCCTGGGCTGTGTGGACTGTGACAAGGCAGGACGCTCGGTATCGTATTCGTGCACTTCTCGAAAGAGAAGGCTGAAAAGACTCCGAGCGACCACAGGCTACCCTTATCAAGGTGCCTAAGCCTTTGAAGGTAAGCGAGTGGCGATTATATCAGTTTAGAAGCTCGTTAAGCTAGTAGGTTGTAGATTTAAGGCGTGAGGAATGGACGCATATACGAGCGGCTTCAGATTGAGATGCTTGACGGTGGCTAAGTTCTTTAGAAGGCTCAAAGCGTTTCCTCAACTTTCCTGATTAGGGATTCAAGCTCAGGATCCCTTGTCTGTCGGTAGAGGCGGCCTGCTTTAATAGCGGCTTTCAGAAGTTGCTCCTTGAACTCCTGGTTATCCGGGACCCTCGCCACCAAGTCGAGAGCCTTCTCCATTTCCAGCTTAATCATCTGAACCTCGAAGCGCTGTTCAATGTTGACTGTTTGAGCGTGAATTGTTACGGTGGCGGCTTCTGGAACGAAGCTGTCTAAGCGAAGTTGGGACTGGTTTTCCTTTATCCAAGTGTCTATCAGTCGGTTGAGAACTTGGTATTCCGGGATGTCGATGGCTTTGCAGAGGGCCTCGAATCGGCGTTTCAACTCCCGGTTGATCTTGAAATGCTTTGAGATGTACTCGCTTAGCATACATGTTCACTTTTCAGCGGGGACTGACTGATTGACTGACTGACCGATTTCTGAAGGAGCATAGAGGTAGAGGTATCTCCATTCCACTGGAAATCAAGGTCATGTCTTCTTCACCTGCT
>JAUQYT010000069.1 GCA_030587605.1 Candidatus Njordarchaeum guaymasense | reverse complement strand
TCCAGCACTGACGTACACGTTAATTCTCTCATTTGTGGCCGGAGTGGTTTTCCTCTATTCAAAGAACCTGAGTTACACAGTCGCGCTTCACTCAGTCAACAATATGGTGGTCTTCTACAAATCCTATCTTCCTCTATACGCCATTGTAGCTACGCCCCTATTGCTGCTAATCATAATCGTTCCAGCATTTGTCTACATTGGAAAACACTGGGACAAGATTCGCAGCAGTATCCTATTCTCTAGAAACTGGTATTGGAGTAAGAGACAGAGGGAAAGTGATGGGGGACCCGCAGCAGCATGCTTGATAGTGTTGGGCGTTGCTAGCTACGTCTATTTGTTTCCACTCTATGTATACTCGAATGGGAGCGCGCGCTTTTACTTGCTTGGATCCCTAGGATGGAGCCCATTTCAGTTACCAAGTGGGCTGAAAGTCGCGCAGCCGGATCCTCTTCTGCTTCCAGTTATCTCGATTCTCTTTTCAGTTGGGCTGATTATTCTTCTGGCTGGCGGAGTCCACCGCAAGAGAGCCAAGAGAGGAAAAGCTCACGAAAAGAAGAAGATCAACGAGCAAGAAAACTCCTAACTTATCCACGACTCGGTGAACAGGAATCTGAAGCCACTGTCTAGGTGCGTTGGGCGGGAGCTATGTCCAGTTTGCAATCTTTTGATACTTTTCGATCACAATGTCGACCCATTGGTCGTAGTCGATGAACTCCACTCCTTGTATAGTTCTCTCCTTCTTCAATCCTCTTGCTGTGGCATCTGGTTCGAGGACGTAGACCCTTACGCCTGTCTTCAGAGCCTTGGTTAACTGTTCATCGAATCTACTTGTCTGTCCTTGAATGGTCGTCAAGACCGAATCCTGTGTGAGCAGTATTCCGACATCCTCATTCAGCTTCCTCATGTCGGTGGCTATTTTGATCACTCGCGCCACGTCGGTTGTCGTAAATTGTGTTTTTGTCAGTATGAATAGTGTCGACATTTCCAATCCATCTCCCAATACATCGTCTGGTCGCGCTCCTCCTTTCCACTAGAACGATATTATAACTTGGTTCCGCTGAATTATCTGTGCAACTTTTTCTAGTGGCGTGACTTCGATTGAGTAGTCTGGGTCTATGTCTGAAGTCTTTACTCCTCGTTCTTGAAGGGACTCCTGCACTACATGGTACTTGACTTTGAGATCTTGAAGCATTTTGAAGGATCTATCTATGGGCGGATGGCCGATTGCCTTTGGCATCTGTCCCTTCATGAGGCAGTACACCCCGTCGTCTATGAAGATTACTTCTAGCGGGTGTTCGCTTGCGGCGGCTGCTGAGAGCCTAATGGCTTCTACTGCGCTGACCCAACCAAATGGCGCACGCCTGAAAACTATTAGGAAATTTGTCAAGCCTCTGTCGCCTCTCAACCATAATTGCGCGTTCAGAGCGTGAATGTGACCGTTCTGTCAGCCTCGCTCATAATGTCTATTAGCGTTGAGGTCCCGTCCACACTTGAGCCCTCCATGAAGTCTTCGCCTTTAAGTCCCCTCACTGTGATGCATGGGAAACAGACAATGAACTTGACGTTCTTCTTCTCGACGAGTTCCTTGAACCTCGTTGCAGAAGTAGGAGTCTCCGACGACGCTGCCGCCTTGAAAGCATTGTAAACTCCATCTCCGATAGCCAACACAGTGACCTCATGCCCCTTTTCAACGGCAGCTTTGATGAAGTTTATCGCCGTGTCAGAGTTCTGGAACTGAATGGGACTTGTAAGCAGAAGTATCGCTATCTTTGCCATCCTCAAGCCAACCTCCAAGAATACTCCATGAGCATGTACATTAGAAGTAATACCATCAGAAGACTTTATACATTGGGTGTGTTTCCGATTCCGGTTTGATCTTGAGTGTCCTTCTGGCGTAGTAGGCTGCCATTGCGTCAATCATGCCCACAGCAGGGAACACCGAGTAGGCCTCTTCAATTGGCCCGTAGAGTACGAAGTTTGCACCCATTATTGTTGTGTAGAGGGTCGCGCCGGACATGCATGTGGTGTACGCTTGTGGACCCATCATTCCCTTCTTGACTTTTTTCCAGGCAGTTATCGCGTTCGACGGACCACACCCAGCCGGGAGACCGAACTCTTCCTTGACAAGTTGAATCGCCCTAGAGGCGAATGCAATGCTTGCAACATCAAGCACGGCGGTGTCGACGAGGATCTTTTCGATGCCTGCGTGCTTCGCCATTTGGATGAGTCCTTTCTTCTCTCCTGCGCCTTTCAGCACCTGTATCCGACCTTCAGCGCTCGTATCCAACTGGTTGAACGCTAGGATGATGGTTGACTTGATGTTTAGTTCTGTTAAAGCATCAAGCTCGCTTTGTCTTGGCGTCCCCATGAGAGAGTTATAGATTGCTTTGTCTATCAACCCGATTTCCGCCACATGTCGCATGGCATCAATTCTACATTCTGTGGCTGTGCTATCCACAAGGAACGGCTTATCGCTTAACTCGACAACATAATCAATGTACTTTATCAGAGCCTCAGACGTGTTCGCAACAACATCAAGAATTGCGGGGTTACCAGTCTTGTCAGACATCTCCTGCTGTCGGTTGATTAGTTCCTCTGCCTTGACTCTGTCGAAATCCCCTTTAACGGGGTCAGAAACAATCTTGTGTTTGTCGTAGAAGATCGTCCCGATGAGCACAGTCGGATACTGACCAACTTGACCTCCAAACCTAACACCACCTATGTCGAAAACAGCCTGCTGCTTATTGAACCTCATCAAGCTAGCGACACCTCTGCCTTGTCCCTTGATTGATATAGTGGCCATGCAGCACTACTGTATAGTCTTTGGGTCTAGTGTAATTCAGAGTTACTAGCTATCTTGACTTATATCCTTTGGCTTCATAATGAAGGCTATCCTTTATCTACATCAACTGAATGATCTTGGATTCGCCGGTGGAATGATGGAGCCGCTCAGTCACCCATTTACGGGTCCCGAGTCGAGATCTAGGAAGTGGGGTATCCAGAAGGATGCCATCGCTTTTGCAAGGTGGCTAAACGACTTCATAGGATCTTCTTTTGGTCCCAATGGTGTGAGCAAGATATTGCTGAAGGACTCCGATGAATTCTCCATCAGCGCTGATGGGCTCGCTATACTTGAGGGGCAAGGTTTTCGTTCCGCCGCGCAAAATATCCTATTTGAGACGGCTAAGTCCCAGCGCGCAAACTTGGGTGACGGCACTAAACAAACTGTCATACTCGCATGCGAATTCCTAAGCAGAGCTGAAGCCCTACTGGATAGAGGCGTTCACCCAAACACGATAACAAAAACATACAATGAAAGTGCCAGGACAGCAACTAGATTTCTGAACGAAATAGGGAAAGAAGTTGATGTTTCCGACAATCAGTTATTGCGTGACGTGATTAGAACCGCTCTTAGTTCTAGGTTCAGCGGGACAGAGGACATACAGGCACTCTCCTCTGTAATCACTGAAGCGGTGCGCACCGTATCTCAAAGAGACTCCTCATCCAAACTTTTTTTTGACGACAGGGATGTCATCATCAAGCGCGTTGTTGGAGGATCGCTGAATGACACCGAGCTAGTGAAGGGCGTCGTGATCGAAAGGGAGGTGGAACTGGGCACGGCTGAATCCGTCAAGAGCGCAAGAATAGCGCTGCTGAGAGCCCCCATTGAAATTGAGAAGACAGAGTGGGATGTACAGGTCAAGCTATCGGATCCAAGCCAATTGACCAAGCTACTGGGCGATGAGTCGCAGCTGATCAAGGACAAAATGGAGAAAGTTTTGTCAGCCGGCGCCAGCGTCGTGTTTTGTGAGAGAGGCATAGATCCACTGACTAGGCAGTACTTCGGTGAGAAAGGAACCCTTGCGGTTAAATGGATAAGCAGAGAATCTATGAAGCAACTTTCGAAAGCAACAGGCGGAACTATTGTAGCGGACCTATTCGACTTGTCGTCTGAGGACTTGGGCTCCGCTAAGCTGGTGGAGGAGCGCGACTTCGGAGAGAAGAAAATGGTCGTGGTTGAAGGGCGCAACGACTCGAAAACCGTTACGATTTTAATCAGGGGTCCTAGCGAAGCAGTTGTTAATGAAGCGGAACGGATAGTTTCTAAGGTTATTCGGTTATTGAAGAACCTGTTCAGAGACCAGAGAGTAGTTTTTGGGGGAGGCGCCGCTGAGGCTGAGCTCGCCGCAAAGCTAAGAGTGTACGCAACTGGATTTGGAGGGAAGGATAGGGCTGCGGCAATGGCGTTCGCCGACGCTCTCGATGCAATACCCGTTACGTTAATCAGGAACTCTGGTGGCGACGTCTCGACCCTTCTGCTGTCACTTAGGACTCGACACCAGAAAGGGGAACATTGCTTGGGAATCGGGGCTGACAGTGGTGAGCTAATCGAGATGTCTCGTCATAATGTCTACGAACCACTTCTATTGAAAGCAAAAGCAATTGAATCGGCGTGTGAAGCCGCGACGACAGTACTATCCATGGATGATATTGTTGCTGGTGAGTACAGCGAAGAGAAGGAGACTGAAGAGAACGGAAAGAATGAGCTACCTGGCGAGAGAGCGGCAACACTCGACGTCATAAGAACAAATATCTCCGTCGTCAAAGCAGTTGCCGAACTAGTCAAAACGTCCCTTGGACCAAATGGCATGATGAAACTGATGGTGGACAACATCGGGGACGCAAGGGCAACAGCCGATGGAGTCACAATCCTTCGCTATCTATACGCAAATCATCCTGTAGCCAAGTTGCTTTTTGAAGCAGCCGAATCCCACTCCAAGAACTTCGGTGACGGGACAAAAACACTGATAGTCTTGGTTGGCGAGCTATTATCCCAAGGTGAGAAACTGATGAATCAAGGAATGCAACCGTCAATCATCACAAGAGGTTATCGGACCTCAGCAGATCTGGCTACCAATGTTCTTCGGAGATCTTCATTTCAAATCAACCTTAATGACAGGAAAACACTCAGTGGAATCATTAGCACCATGATTTTTGTAACTCCACCTCAGCTTGGTTGGGAAAGAAAAGACAATGAGTCCAACACCAGGATCTCTGACATTATTCTTGAAGCTTTCACGAGAATTCTAACAAGCTACGGTGAGCGCATTACCGCCGAATTTGATTCAAAGAAAATCAAAGTGGTGAAGAAAGTTGGTGGGAGAACCTTAGAGAGCAAACTAATTGACGGGTTCATCGTTGAGAAAGAAGTCGCCTCTGAGGACATGCCGAAACGCATTGAGCAGGCAAAGGTCGCATTGCTAGACTGCTGGTTGGGTATCACACGCCAAACACTCCAAAGGGAAACCAAGGTAACGATACAGGACGCAACATCGCTGAGAGATTATCTCAAGAGCACTTCAACCGTTGGCAAGGAAATAGCTGAGAAAGTCATCTCATCGGAGGCAAGCATGGTCTTCACGTCTAAGAGAACAGACGAACTAACCAAGCGCATCTTAGCAGACTCAAAGATAATGGTGGTCGAAGCCGTGTCAGGTGAGGACATGCAAGCCCTCTCGGAACTCACCGGAGCAGCGATCATAACCGACCTAAACTGCTTGAGTAGAACCCATGTTGGAGGAGCTTCTCTCGTTGAAGAAAGGGAAGTTCAGGGAACGAAACTCATTTTCTTGGAGGGTTCCCCACACAAGGGTTACACATGCATCCTCGTCAGAGGAGGTACCAACTCCGTCGTCGATGAGACTGAACGAACCATACGCAAAGCCATCAGGACATTAATTGCATTAACAAAGAACCCGCGCATTGTCCCGGGGGGTGGCCTCAGTGAACTTCTAGTCGCTGGCGAAATTAGGCGCGAAGCTAGGAAGTTAAGTGGACGAGAGCAGTTCGCCATTGAGGCATTCTCATCAGCCTTGGAAGGAATACCAAAAGCGCTCCTAGAAAACGCGGGCTTCGACCCCTTGGAGAAACTCAGAGAAACACATGGCATCCTGCAATACTCTCAGCAGACTCGTATTACAAATGCGACGTTTAATGAAGTTGCGAGGCGAATGGAAAAGGAATCACCATTCAAGGCAAGCGTCTGGGATCCCTACATTCAGAAGTGTCAGATTATCTTGAACGCAACCAACATCGCAAACACGATAATGAAACTGGGCCACATACTGAGATGCAAGAAGGAAACAAGAAAGAGTGAAACGAATGAAAACGAACTGCAATAACAGTAAAGTATATCAAATCGGAGAAGTCATAGGGAAGAGCCGTGTATACACCGGAATAGGGGAATAAGGCAGGAACAAAAGATCACAGAGAGTGAATCAAGTTGCAGAAAGTTACAAAATGCGCAAAATGTAAATCCGATAAGATACAACTGAAAGAGGTCTCCATCCCATCAATCCTTGAAGTTGGCAGGAACTTCCCGGCAGACGCCTACATCTGCCTAAGCTGCGGATACGCAGAGATATACTTCAGGGAACTGGACTACACAACACGGGCTCACTGAGCGGGTATGACCTTCCACATCACTCGTCCGTGACCTAACACTAAGAGATCTGTGATTCATTCGCTCGGAGAATCCGTAACCTAGCCAAGGCAGCTGTGTGGAGCTAAGATGGCGCGCAAAGTAGCAATAATAGGAGAACTCAAGTTCCCGCTTGATCTCAATTACTCTCATCAGAAGAGGGGACACAACTGGGTAGTCCGACTCCCAAACGGAAACATTAGAATCGGCCTAGACCACTTGGGAGCGCTCCCAATGATAAGAGTGCATGAAGCACATCCACAGCCATACAGCATAGAGCTTCCACCTGAAGGTACGGAACTCAGACAAGACGGACCCTACGGACTACTTGAAACGGTCAAATACATAGGCCCATTCTACGCACCTCTCTCAGGAACAATAGTCGAGATAAACCCCGACAGGATTTCCTCACCACCCCACGCGATAGCCAATCCGTATGCGGATGGATGGTTTCTTATTCTGAAACCAAGTAGCCTCGAGAAAGAGTGGAAGAACCTAATGACTGGGGAGCCCTATGTAAAGTGGGTCCAGCAGGACATCATCGCTAACGTAGACACCGACGAATACGTTGACGCAGCAAAGAAGGGTTACAAGATAGTGGAGGAGCAAGACTAGTTCAAAGAGCCTACTCTTTTCCCTCTGACTATCCTCTTTTCTGGCTGTGATTCCAGCTCCTTGATGACAAGGAAACGATGGCTGGGTGGCTCAGAGTCTTTCCACCGGAATCACGACCGAATAGCTTCCGCTTTCCATGTGTTTTCGAAGCTTCATCACGCCAATTCCAATCCCGTAACAGCAGACTTTCCTGCTTGGCTTGATCTTGATGAACACTGCTTCGCGTTTCATCTGTCGACCAGTGTTCAGATTCATTCTGAGGATCCTCTTCTTCATGAACGATTCCTGTGCCTCAGGATCATTGAAGGGCACAATCTCTGCTCTTCCTTGAAATGAGATACATGAAGAGGGGACGAATCGGAGGTAATGGTGGGGAAACGGAATGACGAGAGAAACGTGTGGGTTGCGCGTAATGTTCTTGGTCTTCCGATAACTCCTGTGTGTCAGTATGTAGATGGAAAACTTGGAGTCAGGCGGAGAAACGCCGTATATGATGCCGGTCGATTGCGCTCTACCTTTCGTGCTCACAGTGCTGAGGATCCCAAAAGTCTTCTTCCGTATTTGTTTCTCAACGAAGTCGAATGCGAATTGGCGTTCAGACATCATAACTCACATCTTCTTCTCCATCATGATGACGCTGAGCTGATCACTTCTTGATTCCAGACTCTTCCTAAACTCGGCCGGATCATCAACGGCGTCTGCATGATAGAGGATCACGAATATAATGTCTCGATAGATTGCGCCGAAAACAGGGATATGAGAGATCAGCTCCGACGCAACTCTTCTGAGTTCGCTTTTGTGTTTTATGAATCTTGCCTCGATGGCGACTAACCCGTGCCATAGAATGAAGTCAACCGTATAAGCGCCAATATACGACTGCCTTAACTGATCCCGCATAAGCTCGGGATCCATGTTGATGCAGATCGCATTGACCAGATCTTTGAAATCCTCTTCATCACCAATTGTAGTCTTGCCTAGTCGCTCCCGGAGACCAGACTCTATCTCTGACACAACCTTAACTATGAATGGTGCCTCTTCCATCCACCAACACACCTTACCCTCCGTCGGTCAAAGGCTTAGCGGGGTTTGGAGTCGACTTTGATCTGACCCATGATTGTTTTCTTCTGCTCTCTAAGTATCCTATTAACGTTTTCCTGTGTGACTGCCTTTGTTGTTCCCACCTCGGTCACGCATGCAGCTCCGGCTGCCTCTCCTTCCAAAAGGAGATCTATGAGCTCACTTCTCGTCAAGGCTCTAATATCAATACTCTTCTTGCGTTCTGCGAGCTTGGTTAGATAGTGTATTACGGATGCGCAGAAAGCGTCTCCTGCCCCCGTAGGGTCAACAACTGGAACCTTGAAGGCGGGCATGGTCACTCTTTCGTAACCGAGCTTAGCTGATAGCCCCTTCTCACCTACGGTTATGACAGCCAGTTTCACACCCCTGTCTGTGAAGACGTTGAGTGATTCCTTTGAGTCGCGCTTGCTTGTCATGCTTTCAGCCTCAACATTGTTACAGTGGAGTACGTCAATCCACTCAAATGAGTCCACAAGAAGCTCGTACCCATGACCGTGCGGCTGAATAGGGTCAACGAAGGTTATGCAGCCAAGTCTCTTTGCTTCCTTGAGGATACTAGGAAGCTGCTCGTCGAATTGTCCCAGAAATCCTGTAGCTCCAAGATAAAAGATTAGGGGCTTCTCCTCCCTCAATACGCCTAGAACTCTGCGCGGGCATAGGAATGAACTTGCTCCTACGTCAACATGGAACCTCCGATCCTCGCCCTTAACCACAAGAATCATGTTTAATGAGGTCCCGGCTTTCTTCACCCGCTCAATATGTGTGACAATATCGTACTTTTCTATCTCTTCTATCATGAAGTCGCCAAAGGCATCCATACCGACGGCCCCAACGCAGCCAACCTCGCCCCTTCTTAGTCCTAGTTTCATTAAGTCGATTGAAACATTTGCGGCGTGACCACCAACACAGAGCCTGATCCCTGAAGGAGCAAACGTAACTTCGCCAGGATCAGAAACCTTGGGCAAACCACTCGCAATGATATCAGAGACCAGTATGCCAGCACAAGTAACAAGCAAAGTCAGCCACACACCCACACAATGTATACTCATTTCGTGTCTATGATTTCTTGCTCTGAGGAGGCACATAAGCGTTCTTGCTATGTCGATTGCGACGTTCTCAAGAAAATGCACAGCCAAACGGAGACTTCAGGCAACTCTTAAGTAGCGCGGTCAAGACACAGTAAAGTAAGGCACCTGAATTTTGAGGAAATTTCTGGGAGATAGTATCGAAATGGGCAATCCCATTCGACCAAAAGCGACGAAGGGACTTACATTAGCTCTTATTGCGATTTTAGCATTATCAACGCTAACAGTCGTAACATCCCTCGCCTCGGCGCAACCAGGGCCACTACCTAACACGTACAACGTTCATTGGCAAAAAGAACCATTCTCACAGGGCGACAACTGGACATGGAACAACGTCGAATGGCTCTTCGGACCAACCATCGAGACAAAGGTAACACTACTAGATGGAACACCGCTAACCGACCCGACAGGTCAACTGCCGGCGCACTACCTGTACCCAGGCGAGCAATTCCGCGTCAACATAACTGTACCGAAAAGCCTGCTTGAGCTCGGACGCAACGTAAGTAGCATCGGATTCTACATGAGCAAGTCTGAATGCTATTGGAACCAAACATCACAAACGTCTGTTCCGCTTTGGAATGCCTATATTAACATGATGTACTTCGCTTATCGCGCTCAGGCGGGTCCCGGTGCAGATTCGGGCCCAAGTTCGGGCGGTTCAGGTGGGGAGCAGCCCCGTTGGAACTTCTATTCGGGACTCCAGAACTACTCTGGAGTCGGATTTCCAGCGGCCGGAGCAGGCGGGGTGGAACCAGGGCTTGGTGGAACTCCGCAGAAACAGCCTCCTCCTATATTCGTAGAGAACCAGACAGCCTGTTCCTTTGTTGAAACACCTGACTACTACCACGTTTGTTTCCAAGGTAAGTTGAACTCTTCAACGGCCATAAAGGGCAACTTCTGGTGCAACACCCAAGTGTCGGATACCAAAGGCACCTCGATCAGCTCAACAAGAGGCGGACAAATGGGCCCATCGAACTTCGTAGTTGTGATTAAACCCGACCCAATGGGGTACTTCGGACCGGGCGGAGAAGGAAACTGGTTCAATCAGCAAGTGACGGACATAGATGGGAAGAATACAGAACTTGTCACTCCGGGAACAGCATTCAAGATCATTGTAGAAGTTCATAGCACGCAGGACATCAAAAACGTAACCTTGTACCTACCACCTCCGGTGAATGGGGATTGGTGGTGGAACAATACTAAGAACAGTCTGGGGCTTCTAGGGTGGACTGAACGTGCTGTCCCTGAAGGGTACTACCTCAACTATTCGGATAACACGTGGCACTTTGGAGCACACAATGAGCATGCAGAACGTAGAATCATGATCACATGTGACTTGACTGGAAACAAATTCGAGGTAAACGAAGGCTTTGAATACATTATTCGCCGTGACCCCACATGGGGGAGTCCCAACGATACCGCCTGTTTCAGCCTTGACGTTTCAGGTTCCTCATACTTCTACGATCTCAACATTACTGCTTCAAGAGTCAGCGACGTGCCAGGCGGAAATGGTAAGAGTGTCGAGTTTGTGGTTGAAGTTTTAAGCAGTGCGAACTCTTCCGCTGGTCAGTACGGGTTGGAAACTTGGATCTACGCAATCAGCGGTACGAGGATAACTTGTGGTGGTGGACCTGGATTCAAGATTGCCGACAATAACGTTGTGAAGATTGAGCTTCTGAAGCTAGGCAAGGATGAACCAATTCTCAGAATAACGCCTGGCAACTACTTCAGGGCAGTAATGGAAGTCATGGGAACGAAACGCCTAAGACAAATCATCGCTGGACAAACAACCAACATAACGTTCCGCTTCATCTCGCCGCCCATAGGCTGCTCTGAAGACATAGGGGACTGGAACCACTGGAATAGCACTAACTTGGAGATCTACATAACTAGGGATAACATCGTAAACAGGACCTACATAGAGGTATTTGATATCTCACGGAGCAATTGGTGGAACAGAGTAACCTATGAGTCAAATTGGACGGAGTCCCGACGCCAGGTTGGTGACTGGACAAGATACATTGAGACTGGTTCAGACAACTTCACGATGAGTTACGACCCATCAAGGGGTATTCTCCAGTTGGCCTTCAAGTTCACATTCAAACCAAGTGTACCTAGCGGGTACTACGGATGGGAAGGCACTCTAGGCAACACAACAATTTACACTTACACAAACGCAAGTGGAACCTTCACTCAAAAGTCATATTACGACTATCAATGGTCAGGGGACGAATCAATTCGTTTCACTGAAATCAAAGTTCCTGCCAACTGGGGCGTACAAGTCGGTAATGTCGAATCGTTCTGGGGTTACTGGGGAACCACACAGACTTGGAGTGTTGACTCCATGACAGGCGCGTTGGACTTAGATGGCAACAACATGACCAAGGACGACCAGTTCTACGTGAAGAGAGTCTTCAACTCAACTAACTACTGGAGTCAAAGTGGCGACAGAATGACAATCAACATAGACTGGGGCGGCTACAACATGTGGTCGTACTTTGCACTGGTGAACTGCACCTGGAGCAACCAGTGGAACGAACTGTACTTCTGGTACTACCCTAACAACAGAAGCCATGTGCCCCAAGACAGGTTTGTGGCACAGGTCAACAACACAGTATGGGACAAAGACGACGGCGCCATGCGACCTGAATACTGTCAGATCGCCCAATACACCAGGAACAGAACCTGGGACATAATCAAGGCGGAGAACTCCAAGTACGAATGGTGGCACCCAGAGTACTCGTGGAACTGGCTTGAGATCAACTTCAACCAAAACTTCTGGTCACCAGACCAGACGCAGCAAAATGGACTAGACCCACAAGGACTTGGCAAGTACGGAGGGTCCTCAAACAACCTCTTCTTCCAGTACGCTGGACTACTACTTTTCAATGATACCAACAATGACGGATCTCTCAACATAGGGTTCGAAGGTGGGCAGGCAGAGGCAAACGAGTTAAGTCATTACTTCATGTTCGAGAAAGCCAGAGGCATCCAGCTCACAACGCCACAACCCGACGTCGACAATGGCACAATACAAGTTGACGTGAACGACGCTCTGTCGTGGGGTGTCTCAGTGCTTGGCATGAACGGCACAACATATCCAGCCCAGGTTAGCGGCCAGGCTGGCTTCGCTGGTTTAGGCTGGTGGTGGCACGACTGCTACGGAATGTACATGACGACAGGTGATTTCGCGAACATTCCAAGCAGGGTAGGAATCTCTAACCTGAACTTCACAGCGCACTTCTCAATACCAGATGCCAATCTGACTGCTGGGGCAGTGAACGAAGTCAGAGTGAAAGTTGATGAAGCTGTCGGAGCATGGACCCTATACGACCACCCGCAGAGCCAGCTAAGTAACTACTCTCTCGCAATAGCATTCCTCGCATCATCAATGCAGTGGAACTACTCATTCAAGTCCTCCAATGGAACCGCTGTCAACACTGACTGTGACAGTACTGCATCAGATGCTTTCAACATCACGACAAACAGTGGAGTCAAGCTAGCCAACATACAACTGGGTGGCTTTGAGTACACTTGGGGCAGGGATGGGCGCAACTACACAATGCACTCATCCACAACACCCATGTCAGCCTTCACAGCAATGTACAGCGGCCAGACGATGGGTGGCAGCGGTGCATCAAGCGTAACCTCATTCTCAGTGATCGGAACTAACTACTTCGTGTCGTCGACCTTCAAGAACTGGGACGGGTACAGCGTTGAGACGGACCCATACTTCGCAGTGTACACGACAGCCGCGCCGAATTATGGTGGCGGCCCTATGCCAGTGATAATAATCGCCATCATAGGTGTTTCAGTGTTGATCATCGTGGTGTTGGTCGTCAGGAAGAAGCGAAGCGTTCGGAAAGCGAAACCGGCCATGTCTGCAATAGAAGCGAAACAAGTCCCTTAAATTCCTCCCTTTTTCTTGACATATTATCCCGAATTCTTGTCCTTTTCTTCTCCGAGTCGCTTTCTTCAGCGAGTATCTTCAGTAGAATCCAACCCCAAAGTTTAAATACGAGTAGTCGTAATCCTGAGCCATAATATACGACTAGTCGTAGTTCACCTTCTATGTCGGTGTTTTCTCGGGAAGGAAGTGAACTTAGGGTTGGTAGAGGAGCAGGTTACTAATTCAGTGGAAGAGTACCTTGAAACCATCTATAGGCTCCAGCAGAAGGAGGGCGGCGGCGCCAAGACAAACGACATGGTGAAGTCGCTAAAGGTTGTTCCAGGAACCGTCACTAACACAATAGAGCGATTGGAAAAAGAAGGGTATGTCGAACATGAGCCGTACAGGGGCGTCAGGTTGACGGAGAAAGGTCTCAGGATAGCGCTACAAGTGGTGAGGAGACACCGCTTATCGGAGAGGCTACTCACAGACATTCTTCATGTCGACTGGGGGAAGGCTCACGAAGCAGCATGCAAGATCGAGCATGGCATAGCGGATGAAGAGATAATCGAGAACATTGAGAAAGTCTTAGGCAACCCGAAGACATGTCCGCACGGAAACCCGATACCTGGTAAGGAAGGTAGCTTGATCGAAGAAGAGGGCAAGGGAAAAGAGTCCACGCCACTGGTGAGCCTCGATGTCTCAGAAGGAGGCATAATCTCTGGGGTGCCAGACGAGGATGCTAAGACCCTTCAACATCTCTCAAAACTGGGCCTTGTTCCAGGAATTTTCATTGAGGTCGTGAGAAAGGAACCAACTGAAGGGCTCATAACCATCAAACTAGCGGGATCCGCCGTCCGCATTATTAGTGAGAGGGAAGCCGCGGCCATTAAGGTCAAGCTCAAGAACGCAGGCTCAAAGGAAGTAGAACTTCAGAAACCGAAAATAGAGAGCCGGGCAAGTCACGTCGCCACTTTCGGTGATTATGAACACTAGAAAAGTTCGGTCATGTGATAGGCAATGAACCGAAAAACCGCGCGATTGACGGATCTAAGAAGTGGACAAAGCGGAATTATGATCGATGTGGACACGTCAGAGGGAGGACTTAGGGGGCGAGGAGAAGTTAGGGGATTCCGCAGGGGACGGAGACGCATGTTTGTCCAGAGGCTCATGGATCTTGGTTTGACGCCGGGTACCAAGCTAACTGTCGTCAAATCGGCTCCTTTTAACGGACCTTTGGAGGTCTTGGTCAGAGGGTCAAGAATAGTGTTAGGAAGGGTCATGGCTTCAAGGGTCATCGTGGAGGTGACGGAATGAATGTCAAATGGAGCGAGAAGGAGAACCCTCAACCGTGTGGTCGCTGTCCTGCAACAGCCGGGCGATATATGAAAGACAAGACTGATACCGAGAAACGGAAACTAAGAATAGCCCTAGCCGGGAACGCGAATGTGGGCAAGTCTCTCAGCGGTAATGAATACATCTACATTGATCGCAAGGGACAATGGGAAGTTATCCAAATTAAGAAGCTGGCAAACGAGCTATTTGGTTCCTTGAGTGCTGAAAGAATAAGTGACACAGATTTCGTTATCCCGCCAAATCTGTCTGTTATGTCCTTGAACCTGAAAACGTTGAAAGTTGAGAGAAAGAAAGTAACTCATGTGCTGCGCCACACGGAACGACGAAAGCTACTCTTCTTGGTGACATCTTCTGGTCGCACCTTGAATGTAACCAAAGATCATAATTTTGTGGTATTGAGAGATGGAAGTCCCACGGTCGTCGATGGGGAAAGTCTGTCGATTGGAGACCAGTTGCCTCTAATTCAGAAGCTGAGTGTCGAAAAATCGGAACCCACCATGGATTTAGGAGCCTATATTTCAAGAGAAATCGGAGAGGATAATAGGCAATACCAAATCCTCAGTAATTCTGTAATAGTTCATGGTAATAGAATCCCGAGGCTACTAAAAATCGACGGTGACTTGGCTAGATTATTTGGCCTGTATATTGCCGAGGGATGCATCGATCGCCTGAATCATGTGCCAAGGATCTCGACTTCGAACATAGAGATAAAGAGATTCGTAGAGCGCGTGCTAGAGAGCCACGGTGTGCCCTGCAACGCCGTTAGAAGTGTTGGTAAGAACTCCCATGATATTGCAATCTCAAAGGTTCTCGCGCCAATTCTACAGGAGTTCGGAACTTGTTCGGGCGAGAAGAGGATTGCACCGTTTGTCTACGACTGGGACGAAGGACTTGTGGGTTCATTGCTGAGAGGTTATTTTGAAGG
>JAUQYT010000048.1 GCA_030587605.1 Candidatus Njordarchaeum guaymasense | reverse complement strand
TACGATGGCATTGTCATTTTAGGCAAGGCCGAGAAACCCGTTTATTTATCAATCCACGATGAAGACGTGGAGATTAAGGATGCCAACGATTTATGGGGCGTAGAAACATTTGAAGCACAGAAAGCGTTGATGACTGATGAACCGGAGGCATCCGTACTAGTCATAGGGCCAGCTGGGGAGAATCTTAGTCGAATAGCCGTAATTCTGAACGAGACGAAGTTTGCTGCTGGTCAAGGTGGCTTTGGAGGGGTCATGGGTTCAAAGAATCTGAAAGCGATTGCAGTCAGAGGAACAGGTGCTGTAGCAGTTGCGAAACCTGATAAGGTTTTGGAACTAACGAGGACAATAGTGGAAGAAAGCAAGAAAGGCGAAGTGTTAAGGCTATTTTTCCGAACCCCGTATACGGCTCCACAAGAAACAAAGGATGTATTCGCTCGGAAATATTTCAAGAAGCACTATGGGTGCTATGGATGTCCACTGCAATGTCATAGCATCCACTACATTCCTGGTATAGGACTAAGTGGTGCGTCATGCGGAAATTGGCTTTATGCTCCTAGATTCAGTATTGATCCTAAAGAGGTCTGGGAAGCAAATGTGCTTAACCAGAGGCTTGGCATAAACACCTTTGAAGGGATAATAGGTTTGCCATTTCTTCTAGCACTTTGCTTTGAAGCGGGTATTCTGACAAGGAAGGAAATTGAGGAAGATGTCGGCTTACCCACTCCCGTATGGTTGGGAGGCACAGCCACAAATCACGAATTCCTGACAGTACTACTCCGCAAAATCGCTGACGGAGAAAGCCCTTACGCTGAAGGTGCGGCAAGATTCGCCGAATACTTTGGGAAGAAATTGGTGTCTGGTCAAAAGATGGTGGATCTGTATAGTGAGCTGTATACCGCTCGTGGTTACGCCTTCCATCATGTGGATAATTTAGGAAGCGCACTTCATTGGGCTACTGATACAAGGGATCCTATTGATTCGTGTCACGATTATAAGAATACGCTTGCTCCAAAGGAACGGTTCCAAGGGGCATTGGAACACTTTGGACTCCCGCCTTATGATGACTACCAGATTGTTGACTTGAGTAAAACCGTTTATCAGGGAGCAGAACGGGTAACTGCGTGGGTTCAGGATAATCAGTGCTTAAAGAATTCCTTACTTGTGTGTGAATTCTGGAGTTCGATAGCAAGTTTCTACAACCCTCCGGAGATGGATCTCAGAATCTTTGAGAGTAGGCTGCTCTCAGCCGTGACAGGGCTTGATATGGATGTAGACAGGATAGCGAAGGCGGGTGAAAGAATCTGGAACCTACGTAGGGCGATAATGGTGAAGAGAGAAAACCGCACAAGAGAAGACGACACCTTAAATGAGCCATATTTTGAGAAAGCCATCACCTGTCTTGCTGGTAGTGCAACAGGCCTTGTAAATGGGCCGATAGACAAGGCTAAATTCGAAGCACTCAAAGACAGGTACTATGAGTTACGTGGCTGGGACGTACACACTGGTTGGCCAACAAGAGCCAAACTCGAAGAGCTGGGGCTTAAGGATGTTGCCGATGATCTAACAAGCATCGGCAAGTTGCCTTAGCCCTAAGCGCGCGCATTGAAGGAACATATATGGAGGTACAACTGGTTAGTCTTTTGGGAGCTTTCCAGTCGTTATAAACTCCTTTAGTATCTTGTTGAACTCGTCCGGGGCGGTAACCGATGGAAAGTGTCCTGCATCTTTAATAATGTAGTTTTTAGATCCCTGAATGTTTTCTTGCATGTATTTAGAACCCTCGGATACGGACGTAAAGATGATGTCCTTTTCCCCATGAAGGATTAAAGTTGGCATGTCTATTTTCCTCAAGAGCGGGCGAAGATCTGCTTTTGCAAAATTCGTGAAAGAGTTTACATTTATCTCTAGGGGGGTCTTCATGGACATCTTAAGTCCCCATTCCTTCAGATACTCAGTTCCGGGTTCTGGAAATATCGCATCCATAAAAAGTCTCCCGATGCTGAGCGCCTGCGCGTAAGACACCTTTGTTAATGTTAGAAGTGGTTCAAGGGAATCTTGGGGCGCGCCATAAGGAAAATCATCTGTAGCTACGTCCTTGGGACTTCCACCGACTAGTACCAATTTGGATACTTTCGCCGGATATTTAGTAACGTATTTGATAGCGATCGAAGCACCGATGGACTCGCCTATGAGAACGATATTCTTCTCTTGCAGTTCTTCGATTATCGAATCAAGATCGTCTGCATATAAATCAAGGGTGTAATCACTTGTTGGTTTGTCTGAGTCGCCTGTTCCTCTCATATCGATGGTAACCATCTTGAAGTTCTGGGAAAAGTAATTCACTTGGGGTTGCCAAAACTCGGCAGTCCAGATCCACGCAACCAAGAAGACTAGAGTCGGCTGTCCTTCGCCGTACACGTAATAGGCAAGTTTCACCCCATTCTTGTCCAGAACCATTTTCCTACGTATTTTCCTGCGCATTCTCTCTCTTGCTACACCATCTTTTGCGCTTGTCATCCCCTTCTCATAGCATTCATTCGCGCTTTCATGTTGAGCATCAAACGCATAAACGTCGCCGAGTGCTTCGAGAGCTCTTGTCCTATCCTCGCACCATCTTTCATCGTCCCTCATCATCTCGAGCGCCTGAGAAAAGAACCTCGCCGCTTCAAAAACGGCCCATTTCTCTCTCGCGTCTTCCCCTGCCTTCAACAGATAAGGTATAGCTTTCTGAGTATTCCCAGACTGATAATAGTGATATGCCAGCTCATTTACAACGTCATTCAAATGATCCTTGTTTTCCTCTTCAAGGCACCCTGCAATCATTGAATGATATTCTTTCCTCAGATCCGGGGGGATTTCATTGTATAAAGTTTCCCTGATTTTTGAGTGGTCAAAGCGACACCCACCTTCAAAAGAACGTACGAGATGATGTTTTCTTTCAATATTACTCAGGCTTTTCAACAGTCTAACCCGATTTAGACCCGAGACTTTCTCAACCACACTGGAGGAGAACTCCTCTCCTACCACCGACGCACAATCTAGAATTTCTCTATCCTCATCTCTCAGTGCATTGATCCTGTGAACGACAACATCGTAAACTCTAGGCGGAATTTCAATCTTCTCAATGTTCTTAGAAAGTCTCCAGCCCGCATCTTCCTTGATTAATACATTCTGCTGCATTAGCAGCCTAATCGTTTCAACAGCGAAGAATGGATTCCCCTCAGTTTCCTCGTAGACCAGTCTCACTAAGTCGTCAAGCTCAACACCCAGAATGGACGAAATGAAATCGGAATAGTTGACTTGGCTTAGTCTCTCAAGTTCTATTTTCTGAAACAAATCCTCTCTGCTCATCCTCTGCAAAGTGTCAAGAAGCGGATGCACTGTTCCCTCATAGGTCCTGGCTACCTCTTCTGGACGATACGTTCCAACAACAAGGATCTTTGAGTTTTGAACATGCCTCGCCAAGTAATACAATAACGAAAGTGAGGGAGTGTCGGCCAAATGCAAATCATCGATAAAGAGCAATAAAGGCTGTTTTTCTGAAATGGCAACCAACAGATCAGAGATAGTCTCAAGTCCTTCATCTCTCTCAAAAAGACCTCCCAACTCAGTTCGTTTTTCCTTGCCTTTCTCATCTCTATAGGTGCGATAAGCGACAGCGAAGCCAGCTATAAGGTTGCCAACAATGGGAATCGCCTGCGCGAATTCAGGAGCAGACTCCTTGACTACTCTACTGATTTTTCTCTCCTGCAAGGGAAGAGCGTCACTTTTCGAAACTTGAAAAATGCTCCTTAAAGCTTCTCTAAACGATAAGAAAGGAGTCGGAGACTCAAGTAGACAATGGCCCTCTAGAACCTTGACACCTAACTGCACTGCATAGGCTTCAAGCTCTGTAACTAGCCTCGTCTTTCCTATTCCAGCTTCACCGGACACTAAGACTGTATTGCCCTTTCCCTTGATGGTTGCATGCAGAAATTCCTTGAGCTGATCGAGCTCCTTCTCCCGACCCACCATCTTGGGAATGTTATACCCCGTTATTGTCGTGAAGAGCCCCAAGTAGAAAAATCCCTTCCTCTTAAGCTATTAAACTTTTCTCAAGGCTGCTTCAATGCACGCGCTTACTGTTTTTTATGGAAAATTCTTTATGTGTCGGGGTCGGACTTGTGACTGTGATGGATGTGTTGGAAAGGCTGAGGATAGATCCTTTCAGTTATGTTGCGGGCTTAGACTCTCCGATTGGCATTTGCCTTCGAAAGGAACTCTTCAGAAAAGAAGCTGCTGTCGATGCGGCATTGAAGAAGAAAGTGTATCAGAAGATTGTTAGGGAGCAGTTTGCAGACGGTAGTTGGGATCAGCTTTTTGTCAAGACCGCGAATAATCTTTGGGATCTTTCTCTTCTGGGCTTTGGGGCAAATGACCGAAGCGTCAACGCAGGGTTGCAGTGGCTTCTGTCAATTCAAAAAGAAGAATATAGAGGCTATTCCGGCTTTTTCAATTCGCGCAACAGAAAAGACGCGAGCACTATGCGGTCAACGTACTATGGTGAGTTTGGACCAGGTTGTACAATCTTCTATCAGACAGCTTATGCAATACATTTGTTTCATCTTTTTGGCTTGGACGACGACGAACATGTTGAAAGAACTGTGACCTCTTATCTCAAGTTCTGGAACCCTACATGGTGCGGCGCTTGGTGTACCATCAACGTCGCGAACATACTGATTGAGCATCCGTTGAGCAAGAAATCTAAAGCAGTTGAAAGTGCACTGAACCATTTTGCCGTCTTGCAGAGTAAAACAGGAACGTGGAAGGGCTTGCCGTTCTATCATACCTTCCACGCGTTGTCCAAATCCGATGATACTCTTGCGAAAAAGCAGCTTGGCAAGGCACTTCCATCGGTCGTTAGAAGACAGAATAACGATGGAAGCTGGGGCAGAAAAGAACGACAAACTGAAACGTTCCTAGTTCTCGACGCCTTAAAGAACATTGAGATGCCATAATAGTCAGGCAAATATCATTAGTGTTGTCGCTTAGTGAGTGAGAACGATTAAAAGTCGAAACTATGTGAAGTTGAGGCTGAGGTGAAATGGTTGCAGGTTAAGAGAGTGACTCTTCGTGATTTGGGCCAGACGTATTGTTGCATGAGTGAGACTCCTCCAGGTGTTTCTTGGGCTGAGGCTGTGCCTGAGTCGAGGGAGTGGTTTAAAGCTAATTTGGGCAAGAACGTTGAAGGTTATCATCTCCTGGATGACGATAGGGTTGTCGGTCATGTCTACTATGCGACTTCTGAACGAGCGTCTCTTCCAATTGAAATTGAGCCGAAAGTAGCTGTCATCTACTGCACGGAAATGCTGCGAAGCTACATGAGCAAGGGATATGGCAAGATGATGTTTGACTACGTGAAAGCTGACCTGAAGAAGCAAGGGTTTAAGGGCATTTTAGTCGACGCGTCAAACATCAAAGAATACATGTATTATGAACACTTTGCCAAGCAGGGGTTCAAGACCATCAAGGAACACGCGCCGTTCAAACTCATGTACTACCCACTTACGAAAGACAGCGTCAAAGTTGAACTTTTAGAATTGAATTACAAACCTTCAAGAGACAAGGTTGAAGTGACCTTGTTCAAGAATTTCTTCTGCCCAGTAGGAGCCCACATGTATCATCTGATTAACAAGACAGCCAGAAGCTTCGGCGACAAGGTCAAGGTAGTCGAAATTGAGGCAACACCAGAAACGGTGCGAAAATACGGTGCACTAGACCACCTGATCAACGGCAAAGTCAAAATATTGGGTCCAGCTTCCGAAGACGACGTGAGAAAAGCAATACAAGAAGAAATTGACCAATTCAAACCCTAGTCGTCAAGAGTGGAGCCGGGGATGGGAGTTGAACCCATGTAGAGCAGCTCTGCAGGCTACCGCCTAACGGCTCGGCCACCCCGGCGCAAAACTCTCAGCAGACTGTGCCTTTTAATCTTTATCTCTGCAGTTCGTCGTATTTACAGGC
>JAUQYT010000032.1 GCA_030587605.1 Candidatus Njordarchaeum guaymasense | reverse complement strand
TGTTCCCGATTAGCCACCCCGACTCATTGGAGGGTAGTAGGTTCATCGCGTGGTCCGCTATCCAATCATGAGTACCGTAGTCGGGGTTGTTGGGATCACTGCTGTAGCCACCGTTTGACCATGCTACCACAGTATTTCCCATGCCCAATGTGCCATAAAAGACGAGAAAAGATAAGACGAAAGCAACAAGTTTTAGCTCTAATCTAGAGTCCTGCAACAAGAATTACACCGTGCATCGTGAAGATTTGTACTCGTAGATAAGATTTTCTATTCGCATGAATTGTTATCAAGCTAGTTGGTTGTGCGAAAACAAGGTTAGAAATAGTTTTAAGATTGTTTCTATGACCGACCTGCATTCTCTCTGGTTTCAGACCCCACCAATTTCACCAATAATGGTGATAACGAACTCGCGGTGTTGAGGTCCGTCGAACTCTAGGAAGAATATGGACTGCCTCTGGCCTACCACCAGTTTGCCGTCTTGCAACAGTATGACTGTGTGATTCCCGGCTATAACGCTTCGCAAGTGGCTTGGGGCATTGACACCGAGTCTCCCATCAAAATCCAGGTATCTCGCGTGCCGGTAATCTCCTTCTTCCGGAACAAGCCTCTTGAAGAGTGTTAGTATGTCTCGTCGTATACATTCAGCATCCTCATTTACTGTGATGCCTGTTGTCGTGTGCATTGTCATGACATAGAGTATGCCATTTGCGATTCCTGAGTCCTTCACTGCTTGCTTGACATAGTCTGTGACGTTTATTATGTCTTGGAAATCGTTTGTTTGAATTCCAATACGTTTGGTGTAAGTCCTCATGTTCTTCGTTTCAAGTTCGCCTCTTGGATGAAGTGTTCCGCTTCTTCTTATTCTCTACTGGTCTGTCCGAGTAGTTCTGAGGCGTTGGTGTGAAAAATATTCTGCACGACGTCGGATTCGTGCAAGATGTTTTTGACTGCTGTGACCATTTTATGTGTCTCAATTCGCGGGTAGTTTGATCCGAAGACAATCTTCCTATTCAAGCTTCGTTCTATGAGTGTTATAGGAACTTGCTTGGTGAAGACGTATTCAATAAATTCTCTCGGGGTGTCGGCGTAGAGACATGAAGTATCTAGGTAGACGTTTGGGTACTTGAGTGCTAGTGCGACGGAGTCAAGAACCCATGGCCAACCCATGTGAGCGATTACGATTTTGAGCTTTGGGAAGTCGTGGGCCACATCCTCAAGCAAACTTGGGTGACTGTACTTCATCATGGCGTCTGATTCCCACGTCATACCCGCATGGATGACAACTGGTATCTTTAGTCTGCTCGCTTCCTTGAACACGGGGTAAGCTTTCTCCTTGTCGTTCGGGTAGAATTGTTGCAGGCTTGGATCCAGTTTCAGGCCTTTTAGTCCGAGGCCGACGACTGCTTTGGTAAGCTGTTCTGGAGCTTCTCGTTTGTGTGGGTCTACGCTGGCGAATCCTATGAAGAAGTCGTTGTCTCGGGCTAAGTCTGCAATCTGTTCGTTCGAGAATATCTTGCAGTCGTGGGCTGTTGAGCAATCTATCGGGAGCAACACGGACTTTGCTATTCCAGCTACTTCCATCTGTTTTTTGAAAGTCTCAAGAGGTTGCAAGGCATTCTGTAGGTTGAATACTTTCCTGACTGCTTTCGTTAGTTTCTCAGACTGCTCAACGATTTCTTTTATCAGAACAGGATGAGTGTGGAAGTCAATCAAGATCCATTTCTCCCACTGATTATGTGAAACAAACGGGGCAGTTTGTTCTATATAGGTTTGACTGTGCTTCGTCGAGGTAGTTCCGAGTAATATTCTATCGAATGCGTAGTTTGCATGAAAGGCTTGTCAACAGGCGGTTAATAAACTAGTTGTTTCCCGATCAGACAAAGAATTAAGTGCGCAATTGATAATGTTTAAGTCGTAATAGAACACATATTCGTTTCGCCGTAATGAATACGCCTGTAATAATTGAACATCGACTTGGTGTCCCTCTTTGAAGATCGCCATAGTAACTGATAGCTATCCTCCATATGTCGACGGAGTCGCAAGATATCTCCATAGAGTTGTGCCTATGCTCGCAGAAAGGGGACACCAGGTTTTCATACTTGGACCTGGATTCTCCGTGCACAAGAAGGTCGAGTTTGAGAAGAACGGGGTCCGAGTAATTAGAAACCCTGCTCTGACAATGTTGAGGTTCAACTACTACCGTCTCAGTCTTCCATCGAGGATTTGTGCTCCGATTATCAGGTGGGCTGATGTCGTACTCTCTCCTAGTATCGCTCCACTTGGCATATACTCGATAATTTACTCCAAGAGAAGAGAGAAGCCCATTGCATTCTTCTGCATGCATGATGAGCAAGTGTTGATAGGTAGAGGTGTTTGGCTTCCTTTACCGAAACGTGTCGTGGATTTGATCGTTCGTCGACTCTACTTGAGGTGCCCCGTGATACTTTTCGCGACGCAAAGGTTCAGGAATAAGATACTGAGGTTAGGCATACCAGAGGATCGCTTGTTCTACGATCCTTTCGGAATAGAGTTCGAATTCTTCTCATCGGGAAATGGAGCAGCCGCGAGAAAGATGCTTGGGATACCACGAGACGCCAAGGTCGTACTATACTTAGGCAGGATGTCTGAAGAGAAGAACATTCAAACCCTGATCAAGACTATTCCAGAAGTCGCCAAGCATGTTCCCAAAGTCTGCTACGTTTTTGCGGGTTATGGACCCAATCTTAAGGAATATCGGAAAGAAGGAATAAACGTTTCAAAGGTCACTGGAGTTGAGGTCATTTTTACTGGGCTATTGAGAACCGAAGATCTGCCTCATGTCTATGCTGCCGCTGACGTCTTTGTTCATCCTTCATTCCACGAATCTCAGGCGTTCACGGTGCTGGAAGCCATGTGTGCAGGCGTGCCTGTAGTGACTCCTGCTGACAAAGGCGAGTACAGTTACCTAAAGGAAGGATACAATGCCCAATTTGTCGCAGACGTGCGCAATCACTTGGAACTTGCTGACAGGATCATTGCGCTTCTAAAGGACGATAACGAGAGATTGAGAATGGGTAAGAATGCCGTCGTGACGGCTAGAAGCTTCACATGGGACGCGCATATCGACAAGTTGGAAGAAGCATTGAGAAAAGCAATTGATGCCAGAAAAGGTTCCAGTTAGTGGACAATTCCCTTCTTGATCACGTTTCCGGAGTGCTCGCTGTCTCTCTTTCTCGCTGGATCTTCGCTGTGGTTTTTCCCGTAGCATATCTGCATTTGTCTTTGCTGAAGCAGTAATCGCAGTTATAGATCAGTTCGCATATTTGGCAGTTGTTATGCTCGAAGCATGGTTCTGGTAGATAGCGCTCAGGCAAACCCCTACTGGACTCGCCAGCCACTAGTTTGATGCACACAAAGTTCTCACACATCTCTGTCCCCAATGGTGGAGTAGGGCGCCAAACATCTTCAATTTTTCGCCTAATACAGCTCGACGACAGATTTCCTAGCTCACAGTATCTTGTAGCGCTTACAAGTCGAGACGCACGCCGGTCTTGAGACTATCAGCTCTCTCCGTGATGGAGAACAAGTTATTATAGTGAAACGCGTCAGAGTGAATGGTGCGTCACAGTTCATTTTCCGTGGGCTTCCTGGGGTCTTGTAATGCGCGAGAAAGTGATACGACTCAAAGACAAAGTTGAGGTAATATACTCTGACGAGGACTGGCGGTTGCTCAAGCAGATACGGGAGGAAGCCGCCAACTACATGAAGATCCTGCAAGAGAGCGGGATTCCCTCAACGGTCCATGGGAGCGTCGCCCGTGGAGACGTGTCTAGTACAAGTGACGTTGACATATTCGTTCCAATAGAAGTCTCCTCGTTCAAAGTCGAAATGGCTCTGAAAGGAGCAGAGGTTGACCACATTTCTAGGAGAATTGAGTTGGCAACGCCTCAACATGCGATAAAAGCACATATTGATATAGCAGAGAATCGCACGATAACGTTTCCGTTGATCAAGCTGAGGCGGCGCGAATGGGAGTTCTACAAGTTCGGTGGCGTCGTAGATCTGAATGAGATCCTAGCCGACAAGAGAGTTGTCGGGGTCGATAAGAGACTACTACTAATTGAACCCACAACCAGAGGACACTACGAGAGCTCCATTATAGGCAAGGAAAGCTCGGTCGCCAAGCTCCTGAGTGTAAGCACAGACTTAGTGGAGGAGCGTGTTAGGGTTCTGAGAAGGCGGGACGCGGTAGGCAGAACAGGCGTATATCTCAAACGCGAATTGTCTCCAGATGAAAACTTTGAGAAGGTATTGAAGGAAATTGGTGAAAGAGATCCAATTATCAGAAGGAGGCTACTGAGCGATAGCCTCTAGATGACTGCTTCTTCCGTGCTACCCTCATTGGTACCAGTGACGCCAGTGCCCAAACTGAAGTCGCATCTTGCGAGACTCGTAATGATCATTTGATATTGGGATTACAGACCCACCTTGGGAAATAACGTTTAAGTATGACTTGCTCCACAAGAATCTGAATAGCTTAGTAGCATTGGTACATCCTTCTAGTAGAGAAGGATTGGAAAAATAGGCTACTGTGAAGACTTGGGAGTTGAAGTTCTAAATGACGGATTTGACGTTGATCTTCGAGTTGGGTCCTCCCCTAATAATCACACTGTTTCTCTTGCTCTTCATACGTTCTAGCATCTACAAACGAATCTGCACCACTTTGATCCTAGTTCTGTGGGCTAGTGTTTCGGTAGGTCTGCTTAGAGTCTTTGGTTTTGGCGTTACGGGTAACGATGTGTGGAGTGGTTGGATTGGCAGTTCTCAGGGGGTTGATGAAGGTGTAATCTTAGCGCAATTCGGGTTATCAGTGTTTCAATCTGTTGCCTTCATTCTCGAGCAACTACTACTATGGGGATTTGTGGCTTTCTTCGCAGTCATCATAGGATCGATCTACCTCTTCGTTACAGTTCTAAGAAAAAAAGGTGGATCTTTGAGTGAAAAGATGTCCAAGGTCAGTTTCAAGGCTGCTGAAAATCCATTGGTGAGTAAACTTGACGTTGATGGTTTGGAGAAATACTTGATAATCGGCTTGGTGACTATGCCCTCAATGGTTACCATTTCTATAGGTATGATCATGGCCGGAAGCTCAGTCTTTTCGAGAAACGTTGTTTACTTTGTCCTACTGTTCTACAGGTTCTCGTTAATGGCATATACAAGAATTGCGAGGAAAGCTGACCTTCACATTGATAAGGAAGACATCGGGGCGAAATATGAGAAAAGAATGATTGGCTGGTTTACTATATT
>JAUQYT010000330.1 GCA_030587605.1 Candidatus Njordarchaeum guaymasense | reverse complement strand
TCGTTTCCCTTCCCTTATTCCAGTGACTTTGTCCTCGTGCAGGATCGCGAAGTACTGGAATGCTCTTATGTTCGCTAGTTCATCTTCCACTATTCTCGTCGCCTTTCTCACGATCTCGATTCTCTCGGGCGTGACCTCTCCTATCACTCTTGCGGCCAGCGCTGGTCCTGGGAAGGGCATTCTATTCCATATTTCCTCAGGCAGTCCAAGTTTCTTGGCCACCTCTCTCACAGCGCTCTTTCTGAGTTGGATTATGGGTTCAATCACCTTGTAACCGAACTGCTTTTCAGTGTCGATGCCCAGCTGTTCGAGAACGTTGTGCTGCCGTTTTATCTTTGCAACCGTTTCCTCTACGTCTGTGTAGTTTGTTCCCTGAAGTAGGAACCTTGATCCGCTGTCTTTGACGATCTTGCCGAAGACATCTCGGTAGAAGGTTGTTGTGATTGCCTCCCTCTTCTGCTCTGGATCCGTTACGCCTTTCAAGGCCTCGAAGAACTGATTCTTCGCATCCACAAGTTCAACGTGTACGCCAAGCTTTTCGAATGCCGCAATGACCTGCTGTGGTTCGCCTTCCCGCATCAGCCCGTTCTCTATGAAGTAAGTTTTCAGTCGGTCTCCAAGGGCTTTGTGCCCTAGCATGGTGACCGTTGAGGAATCGACACCGCCGGACAACGCGTTAACTGCCGTTCCTTCTCCAACTGTCGCCGCGATCTCCTCGACTTTCTCCTTTATGAAGTTCTTAGCGTTCAGTCCCCTTAATTTGATTTCACTTACTTGCATGAAAGTTACTAGGCTCGCGAGAGTTATTTATAGTCTTTGATCTTTCTCTTTGTTCTTCACTTGACTTTGTTGTGTTACAGAGGTGAGTCAACCTTGGCAAGTAAGTGGATGAAGTTATTCCCTGTGAGGACGCGGACAATCAGCGAACGAGACGATCTGATTGAAGTCTTGATCGAGTCCCTCAGGAAAGCCGACATGGTCTTGGAGGAAGAAGATGTCATTGTCGTTGCATCGAAAGTGGTTTCGCTGGTTGAGGGAAGGGTCCGTAAGTCTCCGGAAGTTGAGGTCTCGAAGAAGGCTAATGAACTGGGAAAGAAGTACAGTGTTACGTCAGTATTGATGCAATTGATCCTGGATGAATCTGATTTCGTTGTAGGAGGATCATCTGGGTTCGTGCTCGCAGTGAGAAACGGTTTCCCCTGTGTTAATGCCTGCATCGATGCTGCCAATGCCCCCGAAGATTCCTTCATTCTTCCACCTATCGATGCAGACGAATCAGCTCATAACATGAAGAAAGACATCAAAGCCAAGACTGGCAAGAGGGTGGCCGTCATAGTGGCTGATTCGGGGCTTCTACCAGGACGGAGAGGAACAATTGGAGTAGCACTGGGTTTCGCCGGGTTGAAGCCTTCAAAGAACTACGTTGGCAAGAAGGATATATACGGCAGACAACTACGGGTCACGTTTCAGTCTGTCGTGGATGATATTGCCTCGGGTGCAAAACTCTTGATGGGAGAAGCAGATGAAAGAATACCGTTCGTCATAGTTCGAGGCGCACCATTCGAACTCACGGATGAGAAAATAGGAATAGAGAATACGTTGTTACCATTTGACGTGTGTGTTTTCATGAGCAACATTGTGAGCAAGAGAATAATGCATCAAGCGCTTCATCGGAATTGAAAAAGAACTTCCCGAGGTTTTGGCTTCAGTCTTGCCCACTTTGTTGCTGGTAGTAATAGGACAGGACACCTTGCCCCGTGCGCCACATCTTCGCAGACGCTTCCAAGGGTGAGACTTATAGTGACTTCTAATCCTGTGGTTGGTGAAGCAATTAGGTCGTAGTTCCCTTTCTCAGCAAGGCCAACTATCCTGTCTTGTGGAATCCTGTTATTGAACTCTCCTTTCGACTATTAATCTCTTGTCTCTCCTGACATGTGCGGCGATTTCACGAGTAATAACGCTAATGCTTCTCGGAATAAGAGTAAAGAAAGCTCGGTGGGAGCTGCGACAGTCTTAGCTAGAATCAATTAAAGGATAGAAAGTGCTGAGAGAATTTATCCCTACCATTTATCAAGGAGAAACTATCTCTCGTTGAGCAGATGGTGCTTTCACCACGGGAGTTCCATCCATGTAGGAGCATCTGATGCCAAATTTCCGTGCACATTGCACGCACAGGGCTGGATCACATAGCGTTGTTGAGAGATATTTTTCTCCTCCGTCAGGGGCTATGACTACCATGACACCTTTTTCTATTTCCATTGCCTTTTTCAATGCGATATTGAAGATTGCACCTGAGCTTGGTCCCACAAAAAGACCTTCCTGTAATGTGAGACGCCTAGCTGTCTCTTCTGCTTCCCAAGGAGGAACAGTGCATATTTCATCTACGAGTTCTCGTTTCCAGATCGCTGGGACATACTGTGTCTTCAGGTTTTTCAGGCCTTGAATGGATGTGTTCGGTTCTGGTTGAACTGCGATAACACGAATATTCGGGTTGTACTCTCTGAGCCGTTTAGAGACACCCATGAGTGTTCCGCTTGTGCCTATTCCTGCAACAAAGTGAGTGACTTTCCCTTTGGTGTCTCTCCATATTTCTTCCGCGGTAGTCTTATAATGAGCAAGAACATTAGCAGGATTTGAAAATTGGTTTGGCATGAAATACTTTTCGGGTTTCTGGTTCACCATTTCGTGTGCCAAGTCTTCTGCTCCATTCATTCCCTTGGTTCCTTCACTGAGTATGATCTTGGCGCCCAAGGCTATGAGCATCTGTCGTCTCTCCAGTGTCATCGTTTCGGGCATGACGGTGAAAAGGTCGTAGCCCTTTGCGCGGCAGACCAACGCAAGTCCGATGCCGGTGTTTCCGCTAGAGGGCTCAATAACGACTTTGTTTTTTGTGAGTTGCCCAGTTTTCTCCGCTTGTTCAATCATGTACTTGGCGATGCGGTCTTTGACGGAACCCCCCGGATTATATTTTTCGAGCTTCGCATACATCTTGAGTTTCGGGTTTGGATTCAGATATTTTATGTTCACTATTGGAGTATTCCCAATTAAGTCTAGGATGTTTCTCCTAGGTAATTTCATCTTTCAAGCGACTCCTATGCCGTACGGTCTCAGTCCCCTCAGGAGCCATGTACACTGAATGGGAAATT
>JAUQYT010000305.1 GCA_030587605.1 Candidatus Njordarchaeum guaymasense | reverse complement strand
GACGATAATCCTGTGTTATTTTTTGAGCATAAGCTGCTGTACGGAGGTAGGGGATACAGAGCAATGGGGGGCTTGGAAGTGATAAGCGACTTTCCTGAAGAGGAGTACCTCATACCCTTCGGGTTAGCAGATGTGAAAAGGAAGGGCGACGACGTAACGATCGTGGCCAAGCTGTTGATGGTCCATAAGTCTCTCGTCGCCTCACGGAATCTTGAGAAGGAGGGAATCAGCGTAGAGATAGTGGATCCTAGAACTCTGGTTCCTTTCGACAAAGACACAGTCATAGAATCTGTCAAGAAGACTGGAAGACTTGTGATAGTCGAGGAAGATACGAAAACCGGAGGCTGGGGAGCTGAGATCGCGGCATTGGTAGCTGAAGAGGCAATAGACTACCTTGATGCACCTATAATGAGAGTCTCCGCGTTCGATACTCCAATCCCGGCTAGTCCGCCTCTGGAGGACTACGTCATACCTGACGAAAACCGCATAGTCGAGGCGGTCAAAAAGATTGTTAAATAAGAGAAGGACAGAAGATCTAGATCAACCTTAGAGAGGAAACTGCAGTCTAAGTCGAGGCGATGATATGCTGACAAGAAAAGAATATGAAGAAGCTCAGGTCAAGGCGATGAAACTTTATGAAAGAGGTGGTATTGTCCTAACGGTTCAAGAGAAGAAGGCGATAGAAGTTGCGGACTTCGACCTTGGTGATCTGGGACACTTCGGTCTGGAAATAGTTGTATACGTTAACACTGAGAGGGTTTGCGCAAAAGAGTTGGCAATGTTCCCACGGCAGACATGCCCTGAACATTTGCACCCGACCATAGGCGGAAATCCGGGGAAGGAGGAGACCTTTCGGTGCCGCTGGGGAACAGTCTATCTTTTCGTCCCCAGTGAAAGAACGGCCAAGCCCCATGCGATCCTCCCGAAGGGAAGCGAGAAGTATTTCACAGTATGGCACGAAGTAGTGCTGGAACCGGGATATCAGTACACGCTTTATCCTGACACTTTGCACTGGTTCCAATCAGGGAATGAGGGAGCTGTTGTCTCAGAGTTCTCAACCAGAAGCACAGACGAGCAAGATGTATTCACCGATCCTCGAATAGCTCGCATGACCAAGATTGTAGATGCTTAATCCTAATGAGAAGGTCGTCGCGGATCTGGCTTCCTGAAGGTTTTTATGCTTGAAACCCCGAATGACGCCGTGGAGAGTCGTGACATGGAAAACTGGTATGAGAAACCGATACGAGTATTTGACATGGCTTTAGAGGATGACTGCGGTGGATGGGTTGACCGATGGACGGCAAAGGGCCTCGTTGAGCTAGTAAGAGCGGCAAATGCAAACGTTGTGAACATGATGATTGTGAACGAATGGGGACAAGCCTACTTTGAAGCAAAGCTCCTTCCGAAACATCCTCAACTCCGTGAAACCGACCGTTTGAAGGAGGTGCTGCAAGAGGCGCACAAATGTGGAATAAGGGTCACGGGGATGTGGGGGCCTTCGCCAAATCCATTGATGTATGAGCGTCATCCAGATTGGGCAGCGAGATCCGAAACCGGCGAGATCAGCGGTTGGGGCTTCATGAACCGCGACCCTTGCGTTCACTTGTGCCATAACAGCCCTTACGGCGAGATAATTCTCAAGACTCTTGAAGACCTTTTTGGGAACTACGACATAGACGGCGTAGTATATGACTACTTTATAGGCAGACGTGGATGCTACTGCAAGTATTGCCGAGAGGAATTTTTGAACGACACCGGGCTAGACCTAGCGACCAGAGGCGACTGGACTAAGAACGAATATGACAAGTTGTCTGATTGGTGGGAGAAAGACGCCGCTGAGTTCGTAAATAGGTCACGAGATGTGGCATCAAAGTACGGCAGAGTATTGATACGAGATGTCCATGCGGATGTTGTTTTCGAGGAACCTCATACAGGAGGATTAATCACAATCAAAGACAAAGGGTTTGAAATCCAGCACACTATGGCCAAAGCTAGGGCTAGAAAGAAACCCGTTGTAATATGTACCCCATACGCGCACTTGTTCTATGTAGGTATACCTAAGCCGCCTGAGCACATGCGGCAAGAGTTCCGAGAGATCGTCATCCAAGGAGCCTCTCCATGGCCCGTGATATGGGACTGGGAAATTCTTAAGGATAAGAGAGGAATCGCCCCGCTGCGAACTGTCTTCACAGAGGTAGAGAAGAATGCGGAATATTTAGAGGATGCGCAACCAGCCGAGTATGCGGCGCTACTATTTTCTGATCAGTCGATCTCGAGAACAAGCGGCAAACCTTATCTTCACGTGGACGCTGTCAAGGGATTCTACGACGCCTTGACTAGGGCGCACGTTCCCGTCAACCTCATCCTAGATTCAGATGTCTCCTCAAGTGGACTCTCCCAATACAAGGTTCTGATTCTGGCCAGTGCCTCGTGTCTCAGTGATTCCCAAATCGAGGCAGTAGAGAACTTTGTCAGAGACGGCGGCGGATTAGTGGCAAGTTACTTGACATCTCTGTACTTTGAGAAAGGATATCATCGTAGCGGTTTCGCCTTAGGTAATGTCTTCGGTTGCGAATATCAATCCATAATCGATGATCCCTGGACCTGGATCAAACTCTTGGGCGATCATCCCATCACTGAGGGCTTCGAGCCGGGGTTTGCGCTACTGCACGGCGAGATGGATTCCCTTCAGGGGCGCCTCGACCCGGATTGCCAATCCCTGAACGAGGCTGAACTCAAACTTCGAGGGATAACGGTTGATGCGAGTTACCAAGCTAAGGTGAAGATAGACGGAGATGCCAAGGTCTTAGCTACTATACTTGACTCTGCCAAACCTTTGGGAAGTTATTTCAAAAAGGACTTGTCTCCTGCCATACCCGGCAAAGACACCGGTTATCCCGCGATAATAACGAATACGTATGGAAAGGGCAAAGTAGTCTACTTTGCGGGTCAAATCGATAGGTTGTTCTACAGAATCGGGCATCCGGATCACGATAGGCTTCTGTTAAACTCGGTGCTGTGGGCAGGGGGAGATCCCGTCCTCAAGGTGGATGCGCCGAACACCGTTGAGGCAACCTTCTTTGAGCAACCGGGGAGAAAGATCATTCATCTTTTGAACCATACGTACGATCAGCTGTTTCCAGCACCTACAACCGGCGTCTATGGCAACTTTTCTCGCGGCGTCGCAAGAGCGGT
>JAUQYT010000189.1 GCA_030587605.1 Candidatus Njordarchaeum guaymasense | reverse complement strand
TTGACGGCTACGAGGTAGAGCGCATTTGCCAAATGTACTTTGGCTTGTTCTGCATCCAGCAAGTCAGTTCGTTTCCCAATCGCCTTTAAAGCCGCAACGGTTGACCGTATTGTGCTTTCCCTATACCCTGCCTTACTCATCCAAAACGCAAAACGTCCAATTTCACTTAACACGTTTCGGGGATTCGTTGAAAAGTGCGGGGGGTGGGATTCGCGCACCAGTTTACCAGTAAAATCCCATATAAGGAGCATTTTCTGAGACGTGAGAGCCCGAGTTCCCGCTGGCCATAGGGATTCGATCCCTAAAGGGTGCGAATACCCCGACAAATCGAAGCTTTCAGGCAGCAATGGTGTACCGGGCGTGAACTGAACTATAAGTACAGATCACCGACTTCGTGCTAGGAGTAGCTCGTGCCGGCTCAAGCTGTGAGTAGTTTCTTTTTCGCTATCACTTTCTCTATGTCTTTCTTGGCGCCTATTTTCTCGAATATCTCTAAAGCTTGGTTGAGGAGGCTATGCGCCTTCTCCCTGTCCACTTCCTGACCTCTTTCAAGGTAGACCAGATCTTCGCATCATCTACGTCAGCAAAGAATTTCTCTATCTCGGCTACCTGATTGGGTTTCCTCTCTTCCTTGAGAAGCGTTCCTTCATCATCAACGACAGCTGCCTGAAGATAGTTCTTATAAACGTCTAGGCCAACGAACATGGAAATAGAATCGTCTAGCTCGACTTTATGACCATGCTTCACATCCAGTCATTCTAGTGCACTAGACCAGCACGATCTACGACGAAGTTCATTGGATGGCTGATTGAAGCCTCTTCAATGTGTCTTGAAAGCCTGACCATGTTCGGCCTACACCCCACCCTCCGTCAACGACTAAGGCATGTCCATTTACAAAGGCTGAATCGTCGCTGGCCAGCCAGAGAACAGCCTTTGCGATGTCTTCCGGAAGCCCGGGGCGCCGCAGAGGTTGGAGTCGAGCGAAAGTGGGCTTCAGTCTTTCGATCATAACATCTGACATGTCCTCTCCTCTTGTCCATATCGGAGTGATGATGCCGCCTGGGCAAATGCAGTTGACGCGGACTCCGCTCTCGCCTAGTTCGGTTGCTACTGATCGAGTGAGATGGATTACTGCTGCCTTCGCTGCGCTGTAGATATGAGGAGCGCCTCCTGTAGCTAGGCCGGCGGCACTTGCATTATTGACTATGCTTCCTGAGCCCTGTTTCTTCATGATTGGAGCTGCATGCTTCATACCGAGGAAGACGCCTCTGAGTAGGATGCCAATGGTCTTGTCAAATCCCTCAACCGGAATTGACTCAATAGGACCCTGGACTCCTCCTGTGCCCGCGTTGTTGAAGATGCAATCCAAGCGACCATATTTCTCAACAGCTGTTCGCACGGTCGACTGCACATCTGCCTCTTGGCTGACATCTGCGTGAAGAAACATAGTGGTGGAGCCGAGTTCATCGGCAAGCTGCCGGCCTTTATCATCTTGAATATCTGAGATGATGATTCTTGCCCCTTCCTTGGCAAATAGTCTGGCTGTGGCCTTTCCAATTCCACTTGCGCCCCCAGTCACTATCGCGACTTTGCCATTGAGCTTCATGACATCCGCCCTAGATTGGGAAGTTTTCACTTGGCCTGTGCAGCAAGGACTGCACCTTGGGCATGTAGGAGTATTGTATTGGTGATTGGCCTATCTCCAATTGGCGCAGCTCCTCAGCCACAGGGTGGCTTCCCAGTTCAATTGATGCTCCTCCTTCGAGGTTGCTGGTGCCGACCAGGCCGTGAGCTTGTAGGAAGGTTCGTAAGATTCTTCCATTCCTAACCGTATAACAGTAGTCAACCCATTTCCTTGTTGCGGCTTCAATCTTCCTTACTCTAATCGTGGCAATATCCTTGCCGTCATGCCAAACATGACAGCTCAGAGAATCGCCAAGGTCCTTGAAGGTGATTTCAGCCACAAACTTTGGGAATCCATAGATCTCAACGCCACCAAAACGAGCGCGCTCCGTGGTTACTGGCAGATGGAAGCAAAACACTCCCGGAAGCCCGGAATCATCCGGTTTCGCTTTGCATAGGACAGGCACGAACGTTCCGAATTCGTTGTATGGACTTAGGGAGTCTATTTCCCTATACTCAAACGCCATTAGGGATATCGTTGTTGTACCCTTATTGATCTCTACTGGTTCAAGTTTGACAGACGGTAGCGCCTTCCTGACTCTCTCTGTCGAGGCTGTAAGAGTGACCGATATTCTCGTCTGGTCGATGTATCGGACAGGGAATCTAACGATCCTTCCCTGAACATCAACCTCTTCGTACTTCACCCCTTCGAAGAATTTCTCAATCATTCCTTCTTACCTCAGGGCTCAGGCTCCATCGGCCGCTTTCACTTTCCTCCCAACTGAGGTTGCTGTGAGAAGCCTTTACCCCCGAGCCCAATAATCAATATCGCCACAACCGACAGTTATCTTTTTTGGTTACACCAACGATCAGCAAGATCATCATGCTCGTCCTACTGGTTCGTAGTCGATTTAAGACGGCATACAAAGACCAGTAAAATGGTGCGGGGGGTTAGCTAACCATTC